>CAYNPW010000001.1:0-123494 GCA_964399215.1 uncultured Ruminococcus sp.
AGTAATGAAATTATCGCTTCGAGAACTGAGGTGCGCGGCGTGCGGCTTTAAGACCGTACTTCTTTCTTTCCTTCATTCTTGGGTCACGAGTGAGGAAGCCTTCCTTCTTGAGGAGAGGTCTGTACTCGTCACTTGCCTGAAGGAGCGCTCTTGAAAGACCATGTCTGATCGCTCCTGCCTGACCTGTAACTCCGCCGCCTGCTACTGTGCAGACAATGTCGTACTTGTCAACTGTATCTGTTACGGCAAAAGGCTGACGAACGATGAGCTTGAGTGTTTCAAGTCCAAAATAATCGTCAATATCTCTGCCGTTGATCGTTACCTTACCTGTTCCCTCGTAAACACGAACACGGGCAACAGAATGCTTTCTTCTTCCGGTGCCATAGAAATATGGCTTCTTTGATTCGTACATCTAAATTGCTCCTCTCTTAAAGTTCGTACTTTACAGGCTTCTGTGCTGCATTGTTGTGCTCAGCGCCCTTATAAACTCTTAATCTCTTTGCAGCGGCTCTGCCAAGCGTATTATTGGGAAGCATTCCCTCAACGGCGATAGTCATAGCTCTGTCTGACTGCTCAGCCATGAGCTTTGAATACTTGATCTCCTTTAAACCGCCGATCCAGCCGGTGTGCCACTTATAGGACTTCTGATCGAGCTTCTTACCTGTAAGAACAGCCTTGTCTGAATTGATGATGATAACGTGATCTCCGCAATCAGCGTGTGGAGCATAAGTTGGCTTATGCTTGCCGCGGAGAATGTGAGCTGCCTTAGCGGCAACTCTTCCGAGGGACTGACCCTCTGCGTCGAGAATATACCATGTACGGGTGATGTCCCCAGCCTTAGGCATATAAGTTGACATATGATTTCCTCCATTTCAAAAAATAAATTATCCGTCAAGACGGATCGTCCTCCCGCTCAGCATAACGGGACGGACTTTCGCAACGTGTTATATTATACACTATGTAAAATCCAAAGTCAATAGGCAAAATGCCGAATTTTTAATTTATATCCCTCTCACGCTTAAAATCTCGCCGTTTTTCTTGATTTCTCTCGCTTTCTTATGTTTCATTTCATTTTTTAAATTATGCCTTATGTAGATTATTCAGTGAAAGTCAGGAGCTTTTTAGTAATAATTTTCCGCATTTGGCTGCTTTATTCTTCACAGCGCCGATGCTGCGTCCTTTAACACTTTTTCTACCCCCGCATAAGATATATCAACAGGGATATTCCTTATAATGCGCTCGCAGAGTGACGCATTTTGCTGTGCGTCCGCAGGGGAGCTTTGCGAATGCGCTGTAAGACGCTTTCTCTGTTTTGATATAAATACGCCGCAGGCTCTGAGGTCTGCGGCGTTATTTTTATACCGAAGGTTTATTCATTTCACAGCATATTTTATCAGCTATAATATAGATAAATTCGCTGTTTGTCGGTATCCATTCGGATTTCAAAGCATATGTACCGAATATATCAACCTTAACAGACGGTTCGGCTTTCTCCCATGCTCTGTGAATGGCAGTCCTGATGCTTCTTTCTACGCCCGACGCCGTTACGCCCAGCTCCGCGGCGACTTCGGGATATATCTGCTTTGAAATACCCTTAACTGAGCCTGCGCACGCAACGGCAAGCTTGACAGCCTCTCTTATGTAATTATAGCCATTATATCTGGGCGTTACGCACAGCCTTGTAAGTATATTTGTAATTACGTTATGCAATTCAAACTCTGCTCTGTCCTCAAAGCTCACCGCAGATCTCAAAGACGCCATAACAGAACAGACTGACGATCTTTTTCTTTTGGCGATCTTTACTCTATCAACTATTTTTCTGTAAAGATATTCGTTTTGGTCGGGTATTGTTGCAAATGCGTCAAAATAGCTTTCCAGTCCTGAAAATCCGTTCTGTTCGTCACAATTATCTCTCAAAAGTATTAAACTCGGCGGATCGTTTATATTTTTAAGATTTTCACATAAGGATTTAGAAAACTTCGTACGGCGATAGATCAATACTACATCATAGTTATGCTTCATTGCCTCAAACTGAATACTGAGCGGATTTACCTCTACACTTTTAACATTGAGCCCTCTGTCTTCAAGGTATTTTGCTGTTATCTGAGCCAACTCACATTCTCCGCCTATCAACACCCTAACGTTTTCCTTATGCATTTTTATCCTCCTAAAAACAATGCCGAATCCAATAATAACGGCATTTATTAAGTCCGTAAAAAATTATAGCACAATGGTAAAAATTTTCAATATCAATATGTGAAAAAGCCCGAAATTTCGGCATTATTAAAACTCAAAGATTAAATTATTAACAAATATAATGAATTGGTCGCTTTAAACGCGTAAAACGATTTTAACTAAGCCTGTATAAGAATTGTACGGCATTCCCGTAATTACTATCCGCTGACATACCTAATGATTTCCATGCCATAATATATTCACAACAGAAAAAAAAGACAAGCAAAATGTTCTTTATGGATAGCTTACAGCGCCGGTACTGCTTTAGCGTGTGCCTTATTCTTATCTCTGCGGTAATTCTCTGCTTGAAATTATACCGCCATTTCAATACAAAAAAATCCGCCATGAACGCGGATTTTTTCACATAGTATGACGGGTATGGCAATAAAAACGGAGAGAAGCTTGTTCTTCTCTCCGTTGATTTTATGTCCGATCACGGAACTGTTTCCGTCTCTGTATTCTTAGTAGTTGTTGTAGTTGATGCGCTTGTTTCCTTTTCAGAGGCGGATGAACTTTCGCTTGCAGCAGGTGTAGTAGTCGATGCTGCTGTCGTTTCCTTTGCAGCCGTTGATGATGAATCATCAGTCTTTTCAGTGTCAGCAGTACCGCACTTCTTCACAGTATAGCCCTCTACGTCTACAACGTCTTTCTTCAGCGCAGCTTCGTCGTCATAGTAGCTTGAACTAAAGCTTCCGCTTGTATAATTCTCACCGTCATAAAGCATGTTATCCGTATAAATCACAGCGTAGAATGTCTGGCTCTTGACATCGTCATCATCGACCTCAACTTTGACCTTATATACGTTGATTACTCTGTTTACGTGCTCACTCCAGCCTAAGCTGTCATAATTCGTCTTATTGTTGAAGGCAACATATGTATCAACCTTATCAATAGATGTAATACTCTCAACCTTGCCCTCAAGATCTACGCCGTAAAGATATGACGTGCCTTTGATGTCTTTTCTCAGGTCCTGCATTTTATCGTCGATAGAAGACTGGAAAGAATCCATTGCCTCAACGCCGTTAGCAGCCGTTACATAAGCCGAATAAGAAGCGTCAACTGTATACTCCTTGCTGACATAGCCGTCTGCGTCGGGAGTACCCGCAAGCTTATAGCCCTCGTCCTCAAGGTCGCCGTATCTGTCGAGCGCCTTTACTGTAAACTTATCGCCCTGATCAAGAGAATCGCCGTTTACGACTTCAAATCTTACATAAGACTTGATCTTGCTGTCACAGCCGTCAGTATTAACGCCTGTAATTTTCAGGAACGGAGTACCTCTCTGTGTCTCAAAAGTAAGTCCCTCGAACGGATCGATCTCCTGAACCTCGGTAAGTCCTGTTACCTCGTATTCCTTAGTCTGTTCCTTTTCAGCGGTAATGTAGTATTCGTCGTTGTATTTGAACCAATATTTGTCGCCTGCCTCAGTCATATCATAGTAGCATCTTGCAGTAATGGTGAATGTGTCGCCGTTTGAAAGATTGCTGCTTGTGTCATAGTCAAAGCTGAACATAGACATAGCGTTATATGTATCAACGCTTGCATAACCCTTACCGTCAACTCCTGTGAACGTAACCTCAACGCCGTCGAAGAAATCGATCTCCTGTCCGTCCTCAAGACCCTCGACCTCGACCTCGAACTCTGTGTTCTTCAGCTTGATATTGTACTGCTTGAGGTAATCCTCGTCATATGTAACAACGCACTTTACCTTGTCGCCGTTCTTGAGGTTCTTATTGTTCTCAATTTCACACTTGAGCTTGTACTCGCCCTTTGAGTTAGTCTTCATCAGAGCCTTTCTCATAGTATTAGCTTCCGACTTGTCGTCTGCCTTTGACCAGGCGTCAAGGAAGGTTTCCTCCTTAAGAGAGAAGTATGGCGATACGTCCTCGTCTATATCGTCAATCTCGTCCTCGTAATCAAAATCGTCAAGCAGATCTGCATACTCGCTGCCAAGAGCCTCCGTAAGCTTGTCGGCAGCGTCCAGCGAAGAATAGTAATACTCACTGTAGCAGTTAAGCTCGGCTGTCGCCTTGCCGCAGGTATTGATTCCCTCAAATTCTACCTTGAACAGATCCTTAGCGTCGATCTTCTGATACTTAGTAACATTTGCAATGATAATGATCAGTACCACAAGCACCACGATCACTCCGGCTGCGATTGCAAGTATCAGTGGATTAGCCTTGATCTTCTCAACAAAAGCGTTAGGCTTTTTAGCCGCTGCTTCTCCGCCGTTGTTAACGGGAGCCGCGCCTGAACTCATATTTTCAGCGCCGCCTGTAGGGATAAAATTACCGCTGCTGCCGGGAATAAAGCTTCCGCTCTGCGGTATTTCAGACTGAGACCCAGTATTGCCGACAGGAGCAGCGCTTTCGGGAGCAGAGCCCGCAGGCTGCATAGCCTCTTGTTCAATAGGCGCGCCGCAGCTTCCGCAGAACTTTGTGTTCCCTTCCAGCTTTGCGCCGCATTTTGGACAAAAATTCATTTTCTCAAACCTCCGTATATTAGTTTGTTAGTGAAGCAATATAACTGCACATATTAATTATATATGCAAAAAGCCCTTTTGTCAAGGGCTTTTGATACTAAATAATGCATATAAATCACATAAAAACTTAACTATTGTATGATAAAATTATACATATTCATCACAATTTATTAATACATTAATTTACAGCACGATTCGGTTGCAGTATTATATACTCAAAGCACCGAATATAGATGCGGAAATTGGCTCTGATACAAAAGATCTGTCTGACCGCACAGGCTTTCAAGCTCCGAGATAAATTCGTCGGAATCATTTTCCAGAAGGAATTGAAGTCTGAACACTCCGGAGGAAACCGAATTCAAATAATCTGAATTCGCCACATAGGATATCCTGACATAATATTTCTGCCAATATTCAGTCAACGCATTTACGGCGGATCTTGTATCTCCTCCGTTTTCATATGCTGTACGAACCTGGTCAGCCAGTTCGTATAGCTGTTCGTTGCTGCGTTTAAGCACCCACAGAGAGCCTGCTGACATACAAACGGTTATAATAAGCAGAGTTATACATATGCCCAGTCTTTTCATTTCGCACCTCCGTTCTTGTCGATTATGGTGTACCTTCCGCTGCTGTCGGCAGTCATTATAAAAATATCCTTGTGAGATTTTCCTTCCTTTGCAAGTATATTTTCCAGCCAACCCATATCAAAGCCAAGAAATTTCACCGCCGCAGGCGATAGCTCTCCGTCGTTAATGACCACGACAGGCGGATTTTCTTCCTTTGCCTGTATATTCATATCTCCGCAGTTTACGGGCCGGAACTGCTTTTTGGGACATACCGATATCTTACCCGTAGTCTCCACAATAGCAAGCTGCACCTCGTTTATATCAAAGATCTGAACGCTTCTGAGGGATTCCATTAGATCGTCGGCGGTAAAGCGGAGATTTTTCATGACCTGCTGATCTATCTTACCGTCGGAAATAACTATTTGAGGAGACCCGCTGACTACACGCCGCAGTCCTCTGAATTTCATAGACAAATGAGAAACGATAACGTCCATACTCACCAGCGTGAAAATCGGTACTACTCCCATTATCATCGGAATGCTTATGTCCTCCACCGGTAATGTAGCAATATTCGACATAAGTATAGTGACAACAAGCTCCGAGGGCTGCAGCTCGCCTATCTGTCTCTTTCCCATAAGTCTTACCGAGAAAATAATAATAAAGTAAAGCAAAACCGCTCTGAAAAATACAATAAACATTTTCGTCACCTCAGCTAAAGTATGGGAAACAAAATGATCGGTTAATCAGCTAGGTAAATAAAAACAGAGGAAGTACTCTCATGAAAAATAAGCGTGGATTTCGCAAAGCCCTTGCAAAACAGGGCTTTATATGGTATAATAGTTTTATTGCGGATCTCTTATTATTTTTACTGCAGAAAGGTAATTCGTTATGACTGATTTTTCCGATAAGCTAAGCGTACTCCACGATTTCTTCGGTCATGCATCTTTCCGTGACGGGCAGGAGAATATCATAGACGCTATTTTATCTTCCACAGATACCCTCGGCATTATGCCTACGGGAGCAGGCAAATCCATGTGCTACCAGATACCGGCTCTGATGTTTGACGGTATAACCGTTGTAGTTTCTCCTCTGATCTCCCTTATGAAGGATCAGGTAAACTCCCTTATCCAGTCGGGAGTAAGGGCGGCTTATCTTAATTCCTCGCTGACCTCGGCTCAGTATGAAACTGCTGTAGCAAACGCTAAAAAGGGCATGTATAAAATTATTTACGTCGCCCCCGAGAGACTTTGCACTCCCTCTTTTCTTTCGCTGGCAAGATATGTGAAGATCTCTATGCTGACGGTAGACGAGGCGCATTGTGTTTCTCAATGGGGACAGGACTTCCGTCCGTCATATATGAAGGTTCCCGAATTTCTGTCTCAGCTGCCTTACAGACCTATTGTCAGCGCGTTCACCGCGACAGCTACCTCACAGGTCCGGGACGACATCATCAAAATGCTGGGACTCAAAACCCCATTTTGTCTGACAACCGGATTTGACCGTAAAAACCTGTATTTCGGTGTCATGCACCCTAGGGACAAATACGCTCAGACAAAAGAACTGGTCTTGGAAAACTCCGACAAATGCGGAATAATCTACTGCTCCACCAGAAAAAACGTGGAAAGCGTATGCGAAAGGCTGTGCGAGGACGGTTTTAAAGCCACACGCTATCACGCAGGACTTTCCGACGAGGAAAGACGTAAAAATCAGGACGATTTTATTTATGACAGAGTTCAGGTCATTGTCGCCACCAACGCGTTCGGAATGGGTATCGACAAGTCCAACGTATCCTATGTTATCCATTACAATATGCCGAAAAATATTGAAAGCTACTATCAGGAGGCAGGCCGAGCGGGGCGTGACGGAAACGAAGCGAAGTGCGTTCTTCTTTACAGCGGTCAGGACGTCGTAACAAACCGTTTTCTTATTGAGAATTCCAACGATAATCCCGATCTGGACGACGAGGAGCTTGAACTGCTGCGAAAAAAGGATCTGCGGCGTTTAAAGGTCATGACCGACTACTGCAACACCGACAAATGTCTGCGTGAATATATTCTTAATTATTTCGGTGAAAATAAGGGCTGTACCTGCGGCAACTGTTCAAATTGTTCAGGAGAATTTACAGAGCAGGATATAACATTAGAGGCTCAGAAAATATTGTCCTGCATTTACAGACTTCACCAAAGAAACCTCAGATTCGGCGGCGCTGTTATCTCACAGATATTAAGAGGCGCGGACAATGCGAAAATCAAGCAGTTCAGGCTGTCTGCTTTGTCCACCTACGGTATAATGAAGGATTGTACCGACGTGAGAATAAGACAGATAATACGATATCTCACAACAAATAATTATATATGCGAGGGGGACTATCAAACTCTTTGTCTTACCCGAAAATCAGCGGAAATACTTATGGAGAAAAAGCCTCTGACCATGCGTTTGCCCAAGAAACAGGAGCGTAAGGACAGGACGGTTTCAAAGAGCATTCCAAAGGGCGAGATAAGCGTATTCGACAAAACGCTGTTTGACAGGCTGAGAGAACTGCGAGCGAAGCTTGCGGCGGAGATCTCCATGCCCGCATACATAGTTTTTTCGGACGCTTCCCTGCGCGATATGTGTATAAAGCTTCCGAAAACTCAGGCGGAAATGCTGGAAGTCTCAGGCGTGGGAAAAGCTAAACAGCAGAGATACGGAAAATACTTCGTTGCGGAGATACTTAATTACCTTAAGGAAAATCCCGATACGGACAAGCATACCTCTCTTCCGGATGAATATCTGAATTTCGGCGAGGGCGACAGCAGTATCCGTCTGCTGAAAATACTTTCGGCGGGAGCAGACAGACTTGAAAGCTCCGACGAGGAGTTATCGCTCACTCAGCTGTGCGACAGAACTCTTACCCAGCTTGGCATTACGGGAGACAAGAATATAATTCGCAATGCGGTCAAGGAGTGGCTGTTAAGCGAAAATTACCTGTCCGAGCAGATAATAAACGGCAGAAAGCAAATGAAGGCCACTATGCTTTCCGAGGAGGCGGGGATATATGAGGCGGAGAAAATATCCTCCTTGGGAAATGCGTACACCACCGTGATATATCCCAAAGCGGCGCAGGATTTTATATACGCAAACATAAAAGAGATAACAGAACTGGCATTGATACGAGGTGAACAATGAAACAGAGTTTCCGCGAAGAATGGCAGACTATGCCCGACGAGGATCTGAAAGATATATACAGGAAGAAACTAAGGATACAGAAAACGCTGGCGGGTTTTACGTGGCTGCCGCTTCTGCCTGCGGGAGTAATATGCGGAATAGGCGGCTGGGCGGGATTTCTCGCCTCCGAACATTCGCTGTTCGGTTACATTACCGACGGAGGGGCAAGTACGTTTCTGTTTTTTGCGGCATTTGCACTTTGCGGCGCGCTGATGATGTCCAAAAGTCCAAAAGCATTTTTTGCTGTGCCCTTTGTTATGCTTGGGGGAATTGTTTTTAAAAAGTCTGTATACGGCGGCTCGTACCTTATCGGAGTTCTTATGCTCGCATACATTACCGCCGCCTGTATCGCTCTGCATTTTGTGGTATCGGACTTGAATTTCCTGCGGAAACTGCCTAATTTCCCCTTTGCCAAACGCAGGGACGAAATAAATTTCAACGCCATGAACAGAGACGTTATGCTCAGGTATCTTGAAACTGCGCGCAGCGGCGGAATAACAACGGTAGCGGGCGAGGAGGTCTTTACTGCCGAAAAGCCCGAGGAGATAGTCAAGCCTCCCGAAAAGACAGAGGAATACCTACAGCAGAAAAAAATGCTGTATAAAAATCGAAAAACTTGACATAAACGTAGAAAAATCGTATAATTTATTAAAGTTCAAACAATGCAGCGGACGGCGTTTTCGGCGTCCCGTTTTAAGGTGTAAAAAAGGAGCGTCATATGGCTAAAGAATGTAAATCCTGCGGTAATTATTATAAGGGAGATTACTGCGACAAGTGCGGCTACGGAAAAAAGGTCAGTTCAAAATCCGCGGCGAAATATAAAAAGGCTACCAAGCCTGAGCGTTTCAGGACTGCCGAGGACAGCAAGCTGTACGCTGAGTGGGACAAGGAACGTGAACAGCAGCGCAAAGCCGATCCCAATCGAAATAAAAAATTTCTTGTACTGGTTCTGGCAGTATTTGCCGCTATGGTAGTTTTTGTACTGTATCAGAGCGGAATAATCTTCTCAAATACCCGCACCGAGGTCATCGAACAGTATTTCAATGCCGTTCAGACCAAGGATTACGACAAGTTTGTAAAATGTCACGCAAAAGAAATACGCAATGAATATGAAAGCGACAGAAAAAGCATGGGATTCTCCAAAAGCGAGGCTATGGAGTATCTTTACGGCGAACTGGATACGGAATACGGCGAGGGATTTACTATAGACGTTGAATTCGGACGTGAAACTCAGCTTGATAAGGACGACTACGATCTTACCGAATACAAGGAACAGTACGGTACTACACCGTCTATCTCAGACGCTTACGAGATGTATGTTACGGTAACATTTTCAGGATCAAATGCCACAGACACCGCAAATCTTTATATATATGTAGTCAAGACCTCGGGATACTGGAGAATTATCGGTATGAGCGAGGACAATGGTATAGTTAACGAGGAGACGGGAATAGTTCAGCCTGAAGCTCAGCAGACAGAAAATTAAATTCATAGCAGACCTGTTCGCTAAAATATGGATAGCTCGGCAGACGGAGTTTACATATAAGCAGGCAGGTCTTGTATTATATGACAAAGCTTACACGGAAAGCCCGCAGACCTTTTACAGCCTGCGGGCTTTCCGCTATAATTTATAAGTGGGATGGGAGCGAATATGATCAAGTACTGCACTCATCGCATAAGCTTATATTATTCGTCCTGAAGCGCGTCATAGCCTTCTTCTCCGGTACGTACCTTAACAACGTTTTCAATGTTATATACAAATATCTTACCGTCTCCGATATGACCCGTATAAAGTACGCTCTTAGCAGTATCGATGACAGCTCTTGTAGGAACCTTGCATACAACTACCTCAACCTTGACCTTAGGAAGAAGATTTGCTTCCACCTCTGCGCCGCGGTAATATTCTGTCTTACCCTTCTGCATTCCGCAGCCCAGTACGTTTGTTACGGTCACACCTGTAACGTCGATAGTCTCAAAAGCCTGAATGAGATCGTTAAGCTTCTGCTGCCTGCAAATAACAACGATTTTTGTCATCTTAGGCGAGCCGTCCGTGTTAGGAGCGTCTGTTGTGTAGCTTTCTACCTGAATTGCCTTTTCAACAGAAACTACAGGCGAGGGAGCGTCTACTTTCGTCACGCTCTTAGCGTCATCCTTGGTGTAGGAGAGCGCAGCCTGAGCCATTGCAGGAGCGAAGTCTGCATAAGAGGAAACAAGTCCGTGCTCTGTAGCGTCCAGACCGATGATCTCTTCCTGCTCGGAAGCTCTCAGTCCGATAGTATGCTTGATGACCTGGAATACGATAGTCATAGTGACAGCCGTCCATGCACCGACTGCAAGAACGCCAAGGCACTGCTTGCCGAGAAGCTCAAAACCGCCGCCGTATAACAGACCTTCGCCGCTTATTCCGCTTGCGCCGCCGTTTTGTGCGACTGCAAATCCGGGAGCTGTATCGGTTGCAAAAAGACCTACTGCAATAGTTCCCCAGATGCCGTTCATCATATGAACTGCAACCGCTCCTACAGGATCGTCAACCTTGAGCTTATAGTCGAGAAACCATACGCCGAAGCAAACCAGAAGTCCTGAAACAATACCTACAACGATTGCTCCGAAAGCGTCCATAACATCACAGCCTGCGGTAATGCCCACAAGTCCTGCAAGAGAAGCGTTCAGACACATTGAAACATCGGGCTTACCGTATTTTATCCAAGTAAATACCATACATACGACTGTAGCTATAGCAGGCGCGATCGTTGTTGTAAGGAAAATAGAGCCTAGCATATCAACGGACTGCGCCGCCGCAGGGTTGAATCCGTACCAGCCAAACCACAGAATAAATACGCCGAGAGCTCCGATCGTAAGGTTGTGACCGGGGATAGCCTTAGGCTTGCCGTTCTTATCAAACTTACCGATACGGGGTCCAAGGATCGTTGCTCCTACCAATGCGGATATACCGCCTACCATATGAATTGCGCAGGAGCCTGACAGATCGTGGAAGCCCAACTGATAAAGCCAGCCGTCCGAATTCCATATCCAGTGCGCCTCAATAGGGTAGATAAGCGCGCTGATAATTCCTGAATAAATACAATAGGAAATAAACTTTGTTCTTTCTGCCATAGCTCCCGAAACGATCGTTGCCGCCGTTGCGCAGAAAACAAGATTGAATACAAAATTTGAAAAATCGAAGTTGTCAAAAGAAGTGAAAATATCAAAGCCGGGTTTTCCGATAAGACCGACTGCATCCTCACCGCAGAGAAAGCTGAAGCCTATAACTATAAACATTACGGTTCCTATACAGAAATCCATAAGGTTTTTCATAATGATATTGCCGGCGTTTTTCGCTCTGGTAAATCCTGTTTCAACCATTGCAAAGCCTGCCTGCATAAAGAATACCAATGCTACGGCCATTAAAAACCATATTCCGAAGCCGGTCTCGTTGACTGCAGCTTTTACTGCGTCCAAAATCTCTTGTGTCATAACTTTTTCCTCCTTAATATATCACGAAGAAATTCAAGAATAATAAGACTTGATCTGTCCTTTTCCATAAAAATCCCTCCTGATCAACTGATTCAGATAATAAAAATCTTTTATCAGTATATGCAAACAAAAAAGCGTACGACAGACTGAGCTTACGCAAAGCTGTCATACACTTCATTGTGCATTAAAATATATCGCTGAGTTTGTAGTAGATCTAAAGCTGAGTATATACTTCATTTATTGGAAAGTCAGTACTGCAAAGGACATAACGTCCTTAACTGTCCAATCACTTAACATAGAAGAGAAGCGCGCCGTATGTCGGATATGGCCAGTACTTCTCGCCTACCAGCGACTCGATCTCGTCTGCAACCGCTCTTAACTCGCCCATTGCAACAAATACCGTATTGTGATAGTAGTTTGCAAGTTCTTCAATGTCCTCGATCTCACGAGCCTTGAACTCCGCGTCCTCAAGCTCGGCAAGCTTCTTATAGGTCTGTGAAGCGAGCGTTGAAAGCTTCTTTACCATTTCATTCTCAAAGGAAACTTCTGCTCCGCAGTCCTTAGCAAGAGCGGCAGTCTTTGCAAGCTCCTTGATATAAGTCGCAACAGCAGGGAGAATATCCTTCTTTGTCATATCGATCATTGTAAGAGCCTCAATATTAAGGGTCTTGCAATATTCGTCCAGCAGGATCTCTACTCTTGAATTAAGCTCTGTTTCAGTATAAACGCCGTACTTAGTGAAAAGCTCGACATTCTTCGGAGCAACAAAAGTTGGGATAGCCTCCGGAGTGGACTTGAGGTTCAGCAGGCCTCTCTTTTCAGCCTCAACAGGCCACTCTGCCGAATAACCGTTGCCGTTGAAGATAATATTCTGATTTTCCTTGATAGTTCTCTTGATAAGATCGTCCAGAGCGTCCTGGAAATTGTCAGCCTTTTCAAGCTCGTCAGCAAAATCGTCAAGAACCTTTGCAACGATAGTATTAAGAACTGTGTTAGGACCGGCAACAGACAGCTTTGAACCGGGCATTCTGAACTCAAACTTATTTCCCGTGAATGCGAAAGGAGAGGTTCTGTTTCTGTCTGTAGTATCCTTAGGGAAGTGAGGCAGAACATCTACGCCTATCTCCATTTCGACTGTCTTACCCTCATACTTAACGCCGTTTACAATAGCGTCAAGAACGCCTGTAAGCTCGTCGCCTAGGAATATCGAAATGATCGCAGGAGGAGCCTCGTTGGCGCCAAGTCTGTGATCGTTGCCTGCGGAAGCAACCGACGCTCTGAGAATATCCTGATAATCGTTGACGCCCTTGATAACCGCCGTCAGGAAAAGAAGAAATTGTGCGTTTTCAGCAGGAGTTTTACCGGGTTCAAGTAGATTAACGCCTGTATTTGTTGAAATTGACCAGTTATTATGCTTACCTGAACCGTTGATGCCTGCGAAGGGCTTTTCGTGAAGCAGGCACTTGAAGCCGTGCTTTCTTGCGGTTCTCTTCATAATTTCCATTGTGAGCTGGTTGTGGTCTGTAGCAATATTTGTAGTTCCGTAAATAGGAGCAAGCTCGTGCTGTGCAGGAGCAACCTCATTATGCTTTGTCTTTGCGTAAATGCCAAGCTTCCAGAGCTGCTCGTCAAGATCCTTCATATATGCAGCAACTCTCGTCTTGATAGTGCCGAAATAGTGATCCTCAAGCTCCTGACCCTTCGGTGCAGGCGCGCCGAAAAGCGTTCTTCCCGCAAAAATAAGGTCTTTTCTTTTTGCATACATTTCTCTGTCAACAAGGAAGTATTCCTGCTCGGGACCTACGTTTGAAACAACTCTTGTAGCTTCAGATCCGAACATTTTCAGAATTCTGAGAGCCGACTTGTTAACAGCCTCCATAGAACGGAGCAGAGGTGTTTTCTTATCCAGAGCCTCGCCCTTGTATGAACAGAAAGCAGTAGGAATACAAAGTGTATTTTCCTTAATAAATGCATAAGATGTAGGATCCCATGCCGTATAGCCCCTGGCCTCAAATGTCGCTCTCAGTCCGCCGGAGGGGAATGAAGACGCGTCAGGCTCGCCCTTGATAAGTTCCTTGCCTGAAAACTCCATAATAACATGACCGTCCTCAGTAGGCGAGATAAAGCTGTCAAGCTTTTCAGCCGTAAGACCTGTCATTGGCTGGAACCAGTGGGTATAGTGCGTACAGCCCTTTTCAACAGCCCAGTCCTTCATTGCGTTAGCCACGATATTGGCAAGCTCAATGTTAAGCGGATCTCCGTTGTCGATCGTCTTTTTGAGAGCCTTGTAAGTTGTCTTAGGAAGTCTCTCCTTCATTACTGCCTCATTGAATACATCTGAACCAAAAAAAGCGGGAACATTTGCCATCGTAATTCCTCCTATAAATTATAATAAAAAAGGCACTGCGAACCTTAATAAGGTTCACAGCGCCTTTGCTGTTTACAAGTATGAGTATACACCATTTTACTTCGTTTGTCAAGACCTTTTTTGATTTTCATATATTATGACAATTAAAACTTGTACATTCACAAAACTTTAGGCTATTTATGACACAGCTTAACATTTTGTAAATAGCAGCGAAATATTATACAGGGATTTTGATCATATATCTATAAACTCGTCCCTGTCTTTTCTGTCATTCTTCTTTATAATTGAATTGAGTTTCTTCAGATTTCTGCCCGCCGAAAAACAGCCGATTATATTTGACAGTCCCGAAACAAGCAGACATATACCCAGAATTATCAGAGCCGCGTCAGTTAGAAACAGCGGATTTATAACCAGAACTATACCTATGATCGTTGTTATAATAGCCGGTATCCCGCTTACCGTCCAGTTCTCCAGACCCTGACGGCGGAGGTTTAATGCGTCCTGCAAATTACATATGCCGCTGATAAGCATATACAGTCCGAAAATTACAGCTATTATCTTGGGAATAAAATCGGGTCTTACAATAATGAAGATACCCGCCGCACAGAGAACTACCCCCAGTACCAGTCCCGTAGCATACATAGGGCTTTCCTTAGTCTTAACAAAGTATCTGATAAGCTCTGCCACACCGTAGGCAGTGAGCAGTCCGCCTACCGTATAACCGATAGCATTGGTGAAAAAGTGAGGGTTGATTATCAGTGCAATGCCCAGCACCACACAGAAAACTGACAGGATCCAATAATTTCTGAACATTTTCTTAATGTACTCCATTTTTGCCGGTCCTTTCATAAAATTCCAAATAATATTATATAACGGATTTTTTAGCTTTGTCCGCAGCCGATTTCTTAAGCTTTACCGCCTTTATGACCTTCATCCGTGAAAATTCCTCACGTTCCTTTTCCTCAAGTGAATCGGAAATGAATTTTACCGTTTGCTCATGTCTCGGAATAATAATATTCTGCAGGGCATTGGCTCTGCGCTGGGTTTTCCTTATCGCTACGGACAATCTGTAAATACTGTTTTCAACCTCGGCAAGTGTTACGGTAGTACGCTTTACCTTGTCGAATGCAATATAAGCCCTGTCAAGCTGCGAATTGGTCTGAGAAAAACCATAATTAACGGTAAGAGGCTTTTCCTCCAGCGTCACCTGCGGAAGCTCAACTCCCATAACGCTTTTTGAGGACAGCTTTACTCCGTTTTCAATAGGTATGCAATTTGCGTAAGGAGTAATAACACCCATAGAAATATTGGCAAGCTGAAGCGCACCGTATGCCTCCTTATAGGTGTCCTCTATGGAGCTTCTCAGCTCCTCCGCCTTTTCGACCAAGCCCATGATTTCTCTTATGAGTATGTTTCTCTTTCTGTCCAGCAGCTCGTAGCCCAGGTTTGCAAGCTGCAAAGCCTTTTTGGAAAGCATAAGATTACCCTTGGTAGGAAATACCTGCTGTTCAGCCAAATTTGATCACACCCTCTCCAATGCACAATTATTGATTGTCAATTCCAAACAGCGTGTTCGCTTTTTCTGCGCTGTAATACTTCTCCAGATGCTCCTCGTCCACACGGTCAAGCTCCGACTTTGGCAGAGTTGACAAAAGCGCCCAGCCTATATCCAGCGTTTCCTCAACGGGACGGTTTACGTCAAATCCCTGATTTATAAAGTGCTCCTCAAACAGTGTGCCGAATTTGATATACTGCTTGTCAACGGGAGTAAGCTCCTCCTCGCCGATAACAGAAGCGAGTGAACGCGAGTCCTGAACCTTTGCATAAGCCGCAAAAAGCTGATTTGCGCACATCTGATGATCCTCTCTGGTAAAGCCCTCGCCTATACCGTCCTTCATAAGTCTGGACAAGCTCGGAAGTATAGATACCGCAGGATAAATTCCTGTCTGGTCAAGGTTTCTGTCAAGCACTATCTGCCCCTCTGTAATATATCCCGTCAGATCGGGCACAGGATGAGTAATATCGTCATTGGGCATTGTAAGGATAGGTATCTGAGTTACCGAGCCGCTTGCTCCCTTAACGATACCCGCTCTCTCATAAATAGACGCAAGATCTGAATACAGATAGCCCGGATAACCCTTTCTTCCCGGGATCTCGCCCTTTGAGGACGAAAACTCACGCAAAGCCTCGGCATATGAAGTCATATCTGTAAGAATTACAAGAATGTGCATATTCTTCTCAAAAGCAAGATACTCCGCGCAGGTCAAAGCGCACCTCGGCGTAAGGATTCTTTCAATTATAGGGTCGTTGGAAAGATTCAAAAACATTGCAACTCTTTCCAGTACGCCCGTTTCCTCAAAGCAGCGCTTAAAGTAATCCGCAACGTCGTTTTTTACGCCCATTGCTCCGAACACAACGGCAAAATCCTGACCGTTTTCGTCGGCTATTTTTGCCTGACGTACTATCTGCACAGCAAGCTTGTTGTGGGAAAGTCCCGAACCTGAAAAGATAGGAAGCTTCTGACCTCTGATAAGCGTAGTCAAGGCGTCTATTGAGGATATGCCCGTATTTATATAATTTCTGGGATATGTTCTTGAAACCGGGTTCAGCGGACTTCCGTTAATGTCCCTGTACTTTTCTGCTGCAATGTCTCCCAGTCCGTCGATAGGCTTTCCTGCACCGTTGAAAATTCTGCCGAGCATTTCACCCGACAACGCAAGCTCCATAGGCTTGCCCTCAAACTTGGTAGCTGTATTTGTAAGAGACAGTCCTTTAGTACCTTCAAACACCTGCAAAACTGCTTTGTCCTCGTAGACTTCAACAACTCGGGCAAGTCTCTGTGTGCCGTCGTTAAGCTTTATCTGAGCCATTTCGTCGTAGGATATATTCTTTACCTTGTCCAGCATGACCAGAGGTCCGTTAATTTCGCTTAAACCTATATATTTTAAATTCAATCAGCACACCTCCAGCCCTTTGAACCATTCGGTCATCTCTCTCTGATAGTCCGCAAACATCTGCGGCTTGTCGTTGGGAATATCATACTTTATCTTAATAAGCTTTTCAACCCAGCCGCCGTCAAGTATATTATCAACCGATACACCCTTGGCAAGAGCCTTTTTAGCCTGACTGTAAAAGCTTAAAATACACTTCATCATAAGATACTGCTTTTTCAGCGGAACGTAAGTATCGTCCTTGTGATAAGCGTTCTGCTGCAAAAATCCAACTCTGACGATCCTTGCAGTCTCTATCAGAAGCTTCTGATCGTCGGGAAGTACGTCCGAGCCCATAAGCTTTACTATCTCCATAAGAGTATTTTCCTCTACGAGAATGTTCGATATTTCCTGACGTACCTCCATAAAGTCGTCCGATACGTTTTCCTTGTAATATTCGGACAGCTCCTCGGTATATTCTGAATAGCTGGTATTCCAGTTGATCGCAGGGTAATGTCTGGCATAGGCAAGAGACTTATCCAAAGCCCAGAAGCAGCGGACAAATCTCTTTGTATTCTGCGTAACAGGCTCGGAGAAATCCGCTCCCTGAGGGGAAACCGCTCCGATAATTGTAACTGAACCCTCGGATCCGTTAAGAGTCTCTACATAACCTGCTCTTTCATAGAACTCGGAAATTCTCGACGGAAGATACGCAGGATAACCCTCCTCCGCAGGCATTTCCTCCAGACGTCCCGAGATCTCACGGAGAGCCTCCGCCCAGCGCGAGGTAGAGTCCGCCATAATTGCAATATGATAGCCCATATCTCTGTAATATTCCGCAAGCGTAATACCGGTATAAATGGAAGCCTCTCTTGCCGCAACAGGCATATTTGAGGTATTTGCAATAAGCACTGTTCTGTCCGTCAGCGGTCTCCTGGTCTTAGGGTCTATAAGCTCGGAAAACTCCTCAAGCACCTGAGTCATTTCGTTACCGCGCTCTCCGCAGCCTATGTATACGATAATATCCGCATCGCACCACTTTGCAAGCTGGTGCTGGGTCATTGTCTTGCCCGTACCGAAACCGCCCGGTATAGCCGCAGTTCCGCCCTTTGCGATAGGAAGAATGGTATCAACGATCCTCTGTCCCGTAATCAGCGGTCTTGTTATAGGCATTCTCTCCTTGCACGGTCGGGGAGTTCTGATAGGCCACTTCTGACAAAGCGTAAGCTCCTCTATTTTTCCTGAAGGATTTTTCACCTTGCACACCACGTCGTTGACGGTATACTTTCCGTTAATTCCTACCCATACCACTTCTCCGCCCTTGGAAAGAGGCGAGAGCATACACTTGTGGGTAATAAGCTCCGTTTCGGGACAGGTGCAGTAAATGTCCCCCGCCTTGAGTATGTCGCCTGTCTTGACGGTCATAGTGACCTGATACCGCTTTTCAGTATCAAGGGAGCTTACGTTTGCTCCGTCGGCGATAAACGCGCCGCTTATTTCCTCAAGCTTTTTCAGCGGTCTTTCAATGCCGTCGAAAATATTGTCGATTATTCCCGGTCCCAAAACCGCCGACATAGGCGCGCCTGTCGGCTCGATAGGTTCCCCCGGCATTAATCCTGTAGTACCCTCGTAAACCTGAATTGTAGTGAACTCGCTCGTTACCCTGATGACCTCGCCTATAAGACGCTTTTTTCCCACATACACCATTTCCTGCATAGCAAAGGTTCTGGTGTTTGCAGCGGTAACGACAGGTCCGTTTACCGAATATATTTTATCCTTGAATTCCATAGCTATACTCCTTAAAGGTTCAATCCCGCCTTGCGCGCAAAGCTTTCACGCTGTTCGGAAAGGGCTGTATCAAAAGTATAATCCAGCGCAATTCCTTTGTCCTCCAGCACTACCATTGCTCCGCCGACCTCGACAGTTTCGCTGGGCTCCGTCCTATATTTTCCTCCTGCGGAAATCTGTCCGCACAGAGCCTCGTCTTTAAGCGCAACATACACGACAACATTGTCCTCCGGGTACTTTTCAGCGCATGATCTGACTCTTTCTGCAAGCATTTTTCCGTATTCGGGAGTTTTCATAAACTCGTCAAGCTTATTCCTTACATTTGAGAAAATCTTATCTATGAGTTCCTCACGGCTTAAAAGAACGTTTCTCTTTGCCTGTAAGCTGTCCGAGGAAAGCTCCCTAACAGCCTTAGCCTCGCAGTCCTTGTCTATCTGAGCGATCCTTGACTGAACAAAGCCGTCAGCCTCACGTCTTGCTTTTTCAAGCCTTTCCTCACGTTCAGCCTCAGCCTCCGAGATCATCTCCTGAGCCTTTGCGTCCACCTCGTCAAAGATCGCTTTTTTAAATTTTTCAAGCTTTTCAGTTTCGTTTTTCATATTGTATCAGTCCTTTCGGATGTCTGAATTTTTATATAACGATCTCCCCATTTTTCCTCAAAGATCTTATGAAGAACATTAAGCTCCTCCTTTGAGAAAAAATCCTTGCTTATCGGATTATTACGGTCACGCCCTTCATAAATTACAATGACCCGTTCATTCTCATAAATTCTGACGCTGCGTTTGCTGTGCGGATATTCAAACATACCCATACTCCTGTTCATTTCATCTCTGAATTCTATATATTCAGGGTCATTATGATCGTCTTCCGTTTCAATATAACCGGGATTATGATACTCCGAATAGACCGTTATTCCCTCATCATATACTGTCAATTTCATATTCAGTGACCAAAATTCAGAGATCGCCTCAATGGAATTTGCTGCAAGATACTCTTTGCGGAAGCTGTCTCTGCATATAAAATAAAATATTACAGCAGCAGGTATAAAAAGCAGCCCCCACAAATCTCCCAATACCGCACATAAAATTCCGATACCGCCGAATAAAACCAGAAAGCCCGCAAGCGACGCCGCACGTTTTGCTTTAAATACGGTATGCTCCATAATTTCAACAGCTTCGTCAACAGTCTGCTGAGTGTATAAAAACTCCTTTTCAAACAAAACATTTCCGTTCAATTCCGACAACCTCTTTATAGCTTTATGCCCACAGCGTCCGCAAGATACTGTGAAATAGTATCTGATATCTTAGCTGTAGCATGTCTGTCGGGTATCTCCACAATAAGAGGACTTTTCCTTGTGAGCTTACATTCATACACCTTTTCTCTGCACTGCTTGACAGCAAGCTCCGTCATCAGTACAACGCCTACGTCCTTCATTTCGAGAGCTTTATCGAGGGCCTCCGAAACTTCATCGGGAGTATGTGCCAAAGAGCCCTCTATACCAGTCAGCCTCATACCCATTTGAGTATCTATATTGTCGCTGATCAAATAGAATTTCATATTTAACGCTCCGAATTATGCTCCGATATTGGAGATTATCAGAATTGAGATGAGCAGACCGTAGAGTGCGATACCTTCGCCCAATACTACGAAGATAAGAGCCTTGACAAAGTTCTTGGGATCCTCGGAAGTTGCGCCGATAGCCGCAGGTGCGCCTGCCGCAACCGCGATGCCCGAACCGATACAGGAAAGTCCGACCGCGAGAGCCGCCGCAAGATAACCCAGACCTGCGCCTGTGGAAAGAGCCGCCGTAACGCCCTCCTCACCTGCCGCGGAAACGAAGTTGCCCATAGGTACGATAACCGCCGCAAGCATGATTCCCGCAAAGGTGCAGAGATTTCCGATAAACGCACCTCTTGGGGACTTGCCCGTCTTGATCTTCTTAGCCATAAAAGCAAAAGGCACAAGCAGCAGACCTACTGCAATAAGCGGAAGTAAAAATAATTTCAGCATAGTAAATTCCTCCAAAAATCAAAATATTTTAAAACCTGTTATTATTCTATCTGTGACGAAAAAGACACGCTCACAGGCTCGAAAGGCTTTCCGTCGCCCTCATAGAAACGTGAGAATACCTCGTAAAATTCAAGTCTGATGATCTGAATTGCAACTATCATACCCTCCATGACCATTACAAACGCATTGCCCAGCACCAGTACGACGGGCTGTGCCGCTGCGGCACACATATCCATAAGAGTCATAACTACCAGCATCATACCTGCATGTGAAAGCACAAATCCTCCGACACGCAAAAATGACATTGTGTTAGAAACATAGCTTAAAACGTACTCAAACATCTCAAAGAAATTTTCAACGATAAAATTTCCTACCGTCATTTTTTCTTCGTCCTCAGACAGCCTCCATTCCTTGTACTTTACCGCTGTCGCAAATGGCACACGGCAGAAAATACAGACCGCAGGTATCACTATCAGGAAAATCACAAATGGAGCCGACATAATTTCCATATCCAGCATCATCGTTCCCACAACGCCCGTCACAACGGAAGCGTAGAAAACCAGCCCCGCTATTCCGTTGCATCCGAAAACCGCCTTTTCGTAGTTCTTTTCCTTAAAACCTATATAAATATTTATCAGCATGGACATCAATATCAATGCAATGCCGATGCCTACCGCAGTCAGCAGAATGAAGTTTGTCTGCTTGAATATTTTAAGCGGAAGAAAATCGATCCCGAAACTTTCAAACACAGGATCCAACAGCTCCTCGTACCCGAAGAATGAACCGTAAAGCGTTCCGAATATCATGCTTGAAAGTCCCACTCGGGTGACCATTCCTCCTGCCTGCTTTCCGATCCTCCTGCCTAAAATCAAACCTCCCAAAAATACCAGCAGTCCTTGTCCCAGATCGCCGAACATTATTCCGAAAAGCAGAGTATAGGTTATCGCCACAAAGCTTGTAGGATTAAATCCGCCGTACTTGGGCAGACCGTACATCTCCACCATCATTCCGAACGGTCTTGTCAGCCAACTGTTTTTCAGAATTGTGGGAGGCGTACATGAGGCGTCCGCGTCAGGCGGCATACATACCACAGATACCGACCGCAGATCTTCAAAGAGCTTTTCAAACTCCTCGGATTTTTTCTCTGGAATAAATCCTTTCATATAGAATTTATCCTTTGACGCACCCACCTTACGCCTAAGATCAAATACATCGTGTAGTTTTTTCAACACCGTAAAGCCCTGCTGAATATCCTGCCCCCGCTTTTTAACAAGCTCCTTAAGCTGACTCTCGCACCGTTCAAGCTCAGCCTTATTCTCTTTAATGTGAACCTCCAGAGCAGCCAGAGCCTCGTCTGTCGTACCGGTCACATAGTCGGGTATATGAATTCTTTCAAAATACATCGAACTAAATATATCGTCCACCAGCTCTTTATCCGCCGCAGGACAGAAATACATTCCCCAGCATACGTCCTTGCCGGTTTCAAAGGGTACAAAGAAAAAGTTTTCGTTATAATAATCAAGCTTTGGAAGATTATCCGTAGGAAGCTTCCCGACCCTTGAAGCAACATGTCCGCAGGAGAATATCCGCTTGAAATCGCTGTCAAGACCTTTCAGGTGATTTATCTGCAAAACAGCCGATTCAAGCTCGGAAATTGTCTGAGAAAAATTCTGCCGCCTTTTGGCAAGATCAGCGCTTTCCTGCTCTATTTGATCAGCCAGCTTTATGTAATCCTCGGTACTTTTATCGCCGCCCGGGGTCTCCTTCAGCTTGATACCGAAATTTGCCGCAAGCTGAGAGTATTTCTTCAGCGCCTCCCCGTAGGGATTCTTTTCGTTAAGAAGCCTCAGTCCGCTTTCGGAAATATTTCTGCCGCCCTGAGTGACCTTGACCGCAGACTCTATATGAAAGCATCCGCTTTCACAGCATTTGAGCAGCGTATCGTCCAGTTCTTCCAAAAGCCCGACAATATTCACCAGCGCAATTTTTTCTATTGCCATTTATTTTATCGCTCCTTTCCTCAGGAAATCACAATCTGTGACTGTATGAGCGCTGTGTCCGCGCCGTAACGTATCCCCTCTATAATATGAACAATGTTGCTGACCTCAATGTCGCAAAGCTGGATAAAAGCGTACATGATCACAGGCGTTGAACTGCTTCTTGCGATCCTGCTGCTTAGCCGCCTTGCTTTCACTCTGTTTATTTTAACCTCTATATTATTATCCGTACCGGCAAAACTACCGCCGTAAACCGACCTGTCTATCCATTCAAGCATTTGCGCCGCGCTTTCGCACCGATAAAATTTTTCCATGCGTTTTTTCCCCAGCTTTGTGAATTTCAGCGATCTGCGCATTATCTCGTCGGGAGAAAATCCGAAAAATGCTTTCATACGGTAGGCGTTGATGATATTTCGTCCGTCTATCTCCGCCAGAATCAGATTCGTAAGCTCTCTTGCCTCGGATTTAGGAAAACCTTCCCTTATCTGTCTGAGGACTTCGGAGAAATATTCGTTTCTCAGTCTCAGCTCACATTCTGTATAATCCGCAGAGCCGTCTTCTCTGAGCGGCACCTTGACCAGAGTTTTATAATACGGCGTCCCCTTTAGCATTTTCAGCAGATCGTTAAAACTTTCCGCCCTGCTGATCTCCAGAAGATTTATATACGAGTGTCTGATAACATATCCCGGTATATCGCTGGGCGAAGGATTTTCAAGCGAGGAATTGAGACTGTTGATGATCGAAAGTATACATTCCAACTCACGCTTTCTTATCAGAAAATCATAAAACGGAAGCTTGTCAAGTCCCTGAAAACCGCACAGCCTTGTATATGTATTAAAATTCTGACGGTACAGCAGCTCCTCCAAATAGCCTCTGTGAACAGTATTTGGATCGACTTCCCTGAAAACGTCTTTAAATCGGGCGCTCCTTGCAAGATACTCCGCCGCCTCCGGCACGCTTCGCCTTGACATAAGATCGCGGTAGTTATCCGCAGTAAACATATTTCCGTGAATAGCACGTATTTTTGCCGCTGTAGCATTAGTACTGTAGCCCTCCAGCATTCAGATTCCTCCTTTCCCGATAATTATGTATCGCAAAAAATCAGCCGCTGTTACTCAAGAATACAGTCAAGTATCTCCTTTTCCCACTGCTCATGATTTTTAAGGTAAAGCTTATCAAAGCTTTTGACCTTATCCACCTGTTCCAGTCTTAGCTGTTCGGACTGCTCCTTAGTTCGGCTGTCTATACGTTTTTGCTTTTCCTGCCGATACTCCTCAGTGATCTGCATTGCCTCGGCTTTTATACGCTCTATCTCGCTGTCGCACTGAGCAAGTATCTCTTTTCTGTGCCCTTCAGCCCGAGCAAGAGTTTCCTCTGCAGCGCTGTCGGTTTCGAGAATTTCAGATATGATGTTCATTTTATCACCTCAAAAAACACATCAATATATAATTTTATTTTACACCTTTTTAAATGATTAAGCAAGCATACAGCCTAAAATTTCACAAAGTATATACGCTTTGCACAAAATTATGTCCCTAAATTTATTCAACTTGACTATTTATGTTTATTTTTTACACAAACTACTATTAATTCAGCTGACGATTACCCCCGTATATTCACTTGAATGCTGCTTTTTCTGTTTTTCCCCTTGACAAAATCTGAAGAAAGTGGTATATTTGTATGTATCGCAAATACAAATGTATGCCGGAGGTGAACTTTTCCGTGAGCGAAAATAATTCCGGACTCGTTGTTGTAAATTCCGAGGTCCTGCCTGATATAGTGCTGAAGGTCCTTGCCGCAAAACGTATGAAAGCCCGCGGCGAGGTTGCCAATTCTTCTCAGGCTTGCCGAGCTGTCGGTATATCACGCAGCGCATATTATAAGTACAAGGATTCGGTATTCAATTATGAGGAACGGCTGGCAAACAATATAGTTTCGGTATATTGCATTCTGAGAGACGAAAAGGGCGTACTGTCCTCTATTATCTCAAAGCTTTATGAGCTGAATACTAATATATTGACTATAAATCAGAATATTCCTATCGACTCTGTGGCGACTGTGACTTTTTCCGTAAGGTTTGAGCGTGACGCTCTTAACACGTCGGAACTTACCAAGGAGCTTGCCAAGGTCTCAGGCGTGGTAGATGTCAAGATAATTTCGGGAGAATAGTTTAAGGGATAAAATTTTTAAAGGAATGAGGATATAATTTATGAGTAAGGTAGCAGTAATCGGTTATGGCGTTGTAGGCTCGGGCACAGTTGAGCTATTTATGAAAAACAGGGAGTCCATTTCCAAGAAGATAGGCAAGGAGTGTGACATAAAGAAAATTCTCGATTTGAGAGAATTTCCCGATTCTCCTTTTGCAGACAGAATGACTAAAAATTTTGACGACATTCTAAACGACGACGAAATCGAGGTAGTTGCTGAGGTCGTTGGCGGCACTACCTTCGCCTATGATTATACTAAGAAGCTTCTTGAAAAGGGCAAGAGCGTCGTCACTTCCAACAAGGCTCTGGTTGCAGCTAAGGGAGCGGAACTACTGAAAATCGCAAGAGAGCATCAGTGCAACTACCTTTTTGAGGCAAGCGTAGGCGGCGGTATACCAATTATCAGACCGCTGAACAAGTGTCTCGCAGGTAATGAAATTCTCCAGATCTCCGGTATTCTTAACGGTACTACAAACTTTATTCTTTCAAAGATGATAAAGGAGCAGATGCTGTTTGACGACGCTCTTAAGCTCGCTCAGAAGCTTGGATATGCGGAGCAGGATCCTACCGCAGACATTGAAGGGCACGACGCATGCAGAAAGATATGCATTCTGGGTTCTCTTGCTTACGGCAAGCATATTTATCCCGAAATGGTTCACTGCTCAGGCATATCAAAAATCACACTGGACGATGTTGAATATGCGGAAAATGCAGGCTATGTTATCAAGCTCATCGGCTCTGTAAAGGAACTCGGAGACGGAAAGCTCAGCGCGATAGTTTGTCCCAGACTTGTGCCTAAGTCAAATCTTCTTGCAAGCGTTGACGACGTGTACAATGCTATCAGCGTAACGGGCGACGGAGTAGGCGACGTACTGTTCTACGGTCAGGGCGCAGGAAAGCTCCCCACAGCTTCGGCGGTAGTGGGAGATATTATCGACTGCCTCAAGCACCCTCACACAGTTCTCAAGCTGACATGGGAGGATTCCACTCCGGAGGACAAGTTCGTTGTTCCTTACAAGGAGACGGAAACTTCAATGTACGTTCGTATCAAGGCGGACGACGCAGAGGCTCTCAAGTCCTCTATCAGCGAAATGTTCGGCAAACTGATGTACATTGAAAGAGCAAACAGACCCGACAATGAGATCGCGTTCATCACGCCCAATATGAAAGAGGCTGATATTGACGCTAACCTTGCAATTCTCTCTCATTCTGCGGAGATCGCAAGCAAGATAAGAGTATACTAAAATATCGGGAACACGCCCGCCGCCAAGCTTCGGCGGCGGGCGGTTTTTATACAGAACGGAGGATAGTCATGAAAAGACAGGACTACATATCATGGGACGAATATTTTATGGGAATATCCCTGCTTTCGGCTCAGCGCAGCAAGGACTCCAATACTCAGGTAGGGGCGTGTATAGTTTCGTCGGACAATAAAATACTGTCCGTTGGCTATAACGGAATGCCCACAGGCTGTCTCGACGACGAAATGCCATGGTCAAGAGACGGAGCGTTCCTTGACACCAAGTACCCTTTTGTGTGCCATGCAGAGCTTAACGCTATACTCAATCATGCGGCAGGAAGCCTGCAGAATTCAAGGATATATGTAAGCCTTTTCCCCTGCAACGAATGCGCTAAAGCTATCATTCAGAGCGGAATTAAAGAAGTCGTCTACTGGCATGACAAGTACGCTGACACCGACGAAGTAAAAGCGTCCAAAATGATGTTCCATATGGCGGGAGTTAACGTTCGGCAGTATATACCGTCGGACAGAGAGATCACCATAAAGCTGTAATGCCGATAACCCCGAAAATACGCCGATGTTAAGTTTGGTTGACAAACTTCAAAGCCTGATTGGTAGACCTTTGTGTACCGTTATGCTATGATTTTGGTACAGAAAGGAATGATACATATGACATTTAATGACAAATTGACCGAACTGAGAAGATCTAAAGGCCGGTCGCAGGAACAGCTCGGCGAAATGGTAAATGTGTCCAGACAGACGGTATCAAAGTGGGAGCTTGGTCTGACTACACCCGAAATGGAAAAGCTTATCGAGCTCAGCAATATCTTCGACATCACCATTGACGAGCTTGTGGGGAAATCTCCTGCTCGGGAGAAAGGTCATGACGAAACCTGTTCCGAAGAAAAAACAAGCAGGGTTTTCAGAACGTCAAGACTAAATTACGAATACAAAAGCAAGGCGCATATCGGCAGTCTGCCGCTGGTACACATCAACACAGGCGGAAAAGCCAAAGGAATTGTGGCAGTCGGCTTGATCGCAAGAGGAATAATTTTCCTCGGACTTATTTCCATAGGACTTTTTTGCTGGGGCTTTATCAGCATAGGAATTCTCGCCATAGGCGGCATTGCCCTCGGCGGAGCGGCTCTGGGCGGAATTGCCATAGGTCTGCTTGCTGTGGGAGGTCTTGCCCTTGGATTTTTTGCATTCGGAGGTCTGGCAGTCGGCGTATACTCCGTCGGCGGCTGCGCAGTCGCGGCAAAGATAGCTTTAGGAGGCTACGCCTCGGCGCATATCGCTGTGGGGGACGTCACAAGCGGGGAATACTGCTTTAAAACAGTAAGCGACTCCATGCGGCTTGCAGACGCAGACGTTTCTGAACTGAGGAACGTAATAATGCGTGAATTTCCGGATACTCTCAGATTTATACGGGAACTGTTCTGTATGGCTGTTAAATAGTCCCTGAAGCTTCGGATAACCAAATATCATAAATCATTAATATAAAAGAGGTAATGTAAAATGTCAAATTCAAGAAAATACGCACTGTTGGGCGAGACCTTAAAGCACACTATGTCTCCCCCTATTCATCAGAGACTTTTCGAGCTTAAAGGACGTGAATTCCACTACGAGCTGGTCGAGATCAAGCCCGAGGAGCTTGAAGCTAATGCGGACTATCTCAAAGCCCTAAACGGCTTTAACATCACGATTCCGCATAAAATAGGCATTATAAAGTACTGCGACGAGCTGGCGGAGTCCGCTAAGAGATATAATTCCGTCAACTGTGTGGATAACAAAAACGGCAGACACACAGGCTACAACACCGACTGCGACGGATTTCTGCGGACTGTCCGTGCAATGAACGTGAATTTCGGCGGACGGGTACTGCTTATCGGCTGCGGCGGAGTGGGCAGAATGATGGCTATCGAGGCGGCTCTTGCGGGAGCAGACCTTAACATTGCCGTCCTTGAAAGCGATATGCCGCTGGCGGTTCAGGTCGAAAAGGAGATAAAGGCAATGAAGTCCGACGCAAAGGTGACTATTGTGCTGAACACTAAGATCGACACGTCGGTCAAGTATGATCTGCTGATGAACGCCTGCCCTGTGGGAATGTACCCCAAGGTAGAGGGCTGTCCCGTTCCCGACGAGGTAATAGCGGCAAGCGAGGCTGTGTTTGACGTTATCTACAATCCGAGAGAAACCGTACTTATGAGAAAGGCAAGAGCCGCAGGAAAGAAAGCCGCAGGCGGAATGGCTATGCTGGTATGGCAGGCAGTCTCCGCCCATGAAATATGGGACGGCGACACATATACCGACGAGGAAGTTCAAGGTATAATCGACGAAATGGAAGTCCTTGTGGAAAAGGATTTCCAATAGGAGGACACAATGCAGGGCTTTAACTGTATAGCAGTCGTACATAAGGACGGCGGCAAATGGCTTATGTGCAAGCGGAGAAAAAATCCCTATCAGGGACTTTTCAACCTTGTAGGCGGAAAAATAGAGAAGAATGAAGACCACCTTAACGCCGCTTACCGAGAACTGCTGGAGGAAACGGGCATTACCCACAAGGACATTGTCATCACCCGCCTTATGACCTTTGATTATCCGCTTGACGGCTGTTTTGTTGAGGTCTATGCGGGACAGCTTAGCGAGGAGATCACTCCCACGGGAGACGAAAACGAACTGCTGTGGGTAAACCTTGACGAAAATTTCTTTGATATGAAATTCTACGCAGGCGAGGGCAATATCGGGCATATCCTTGAAATACTAAAGCTCCACCCCGAGCTGTGCAGACTTGATCTTACGGAGAAATAATATGATCTACATTCACCGATATGCCTCTCCTCTTGGAAAGATGACCATGGCTAGCGACGGTCAGGCTCTCACGGGACTGTGGTTTGACGGACAAAAATATTTTCCAAAAGGACTTACCGACTGTGCCGAAGCCAAAAGTCTGCCTGTGTTTGATGATACGGACAAATGGCTTGACATGTACTTTCGGGGCGAAATTCCCGATTTCACGCCTGAATTAAATCCTGCGGGATCGGATTTCCGACTTGCCGTGTGGGAGATACTCAGAAGGATACCATATGGAAAGACTGTGACATACGGCGAAATTGCCGCAGAGCTTGCCCGATCAAAAGGGCTTGAAAGAATGTCCGCACAAGCAGTAGGCGGAGCGGTAGGGCATAATCCGATCTCGGTGATAATACCGTGTCATAGGGTCGTAGGCGCAAACGGGTCTCTCACAGGCTATGCGGGAGGGCCGGAAGTAAAGAGAAAGCTTCTCCGAATTGAGACTATTTTGACATAATAACCGCCAAAAACGGTTCTTCTTAAAGGCAGTACCGCATATAGAAGTTTTTATCAATTTCTTACGATAGGGATACAAGTTCTTAGTGGGACACCATGGTTCATTTTTAGTAGTTATCAATTATAATGCTTTTAAAGAAAGAGAAGAACTATAAAGATAATGTATTTTTAAATTGACAACACACCAAAATTTCAGTTTGCAGAGAAATCTATTACCGCAAATAAAACGCCATAGTACTTATGACAAAATCATAAATACTATGGCGTTGATACTTCTATATCCGCATTTAATGCATACTGCCCTTAAATAACGTTGATTTGGCAGGCACGCATTGTATCGAGAGCGGCATTGTGACTTTCCTCCGTCACGCCTGCACAGCAGTCTGCCCGAACGGTTATCTCCGTTTCGGGGGCGTACGCTTTTATCAGCAGTGCATTGGACACCACGCATATATCCGTACAAAGTCCGCAAAGCTCAACCTCGTCGCCCTCATTCAGCTTATCCGCAAGCTCCTGAGCCAGAGCCACAGAACCAAAGGTCAGCTTTTCAACAAGCTTAGCTTTGCCTCCAAGCGCAGAGGACACCTTTTCATCAAGTCTCCAGCCGTCTGTATTCTTTATACAATGCTTTACAGGGAGCTTTCTTCCCTCCGCAGTATCAAGGTAGTTCTCAAAGTGAGTATCCAGAGTCGCATATATCCGTCCGCCGGACTTCTTATATTCCCCGATCCTTTGACAGACGTTATCCACTATCGCCTGAGCCTGCTCAGAACCCAGACTGCCGTCCACAAAATCCTTCTGCATATCCACAACTATCAGATATTTCATACCCTATTCCTTTCCTGCCTCTATCGCCTTAAATATAGCTTTATACATTCCGTACGCTTCGTCAAAAGCTGACTTCATACGATCAAACTCCTTCGCTCTTACAGCGTCCACTACCTGACAGCATTTTCTGTAAAGCTTGTTCATACAAAGCGTACCCGTCACCGATTTCATAGCATGTATCGCCCTCAGCACGCCCTCATAATCATCGCTGTCAACATATGATTTCGCTTCCTCAAAGGTGTTATCCGTGAGAAAATTAACAAGCAGCTCGTCATAAAGCTCCTGTTCCCCAAGAAATTTCTCAACACCCTCGTCATAGGATATACCGCATTCAGTTAAAGCATCTCTATCCATAGTCATTTTCTTTCCCTCCCACAATTATTATACAACATTTCTTCACAAGTTGCAATAGTTTATTTACATTTCTGTAAAATATACAAATTTATATAAAGATATTATACGTTTTTCACAAATTAATATTTTTATATTTATGAGCCAATAATTGCAGGATTAATTTATAAAACACACAAAAAGGCGCATATCTACGGTCTTTTCAGATATGCGCCCGGTTTAAATTGTTTACTTTTACTGCATTTTCTCTTTTAGCAGTGCGCTTGGCTCCGCCATACGCTTTTTCGCCTCATTAAGTGTTGAAATGATCTCATCCGTATCGTAACGGTTCATCATTTCCTTCGCCTGATTTAGAGCGTCTCTGCCCGTTTCCACCTGATATTGATACAGACTGTCGAGTCTTGAAGCCGCCTTGACCTCCAGATCCTGATAAACTGTCTTTATGTCCTTTACAATACCCATTCTTATATCATCGTAATTTTCAAGAGCAATATCGATAATATCCGTCTGCTTTTTCTTTTTCAGAATACTGCTGAAGGTGCTCATTGCCGCAGGAGGAAAAGTTTCGCTCGTACCGAACAGCTTTACTCCCATTACGCTTCTGGTAACATTTTTGTTCACCGACATCATTATTCTTTCCACCGACGGAGCTTTTGTGACCTTCGACATATCGTCTATACCCAGCGCAGCGGCAAGTTCACGGCTCATTTTTTCAACAAGCTCGGTTATCCTGTCTCTGTGACACTCAATACAGGTACGATATGCCTCTCCTACCTTTTCCATAAGGAATGAATAGAAATACTTTTCAATATCGTCAGGAGAATAAATATCGTTTCCGTTATCGTCCTTTGCCCTGCACTCAAGAATACTTGTTCTGAGCTTTGCAAAGAACTCGTACATCCAGCTTTCAGCCTCCTGCTGCATTTCAAGAATTGAAAGGTGCAGCGCAGGCTTTTTGTCCTCCAGAGCTTTTTGAAGCTCGGTGCACTGAGCCTCAAACTCTTTTGCCCTGTCCTCCAGCTTTTGCTTGTCCAGCTCTGTCATATCGCCGATAATTCTCAGCTTCGAGTTAATTTCCTCGCACATCTGGTCAAGCATTGTAAGTACACGCTTTGAACGTATAACGTCTTTCTGCATAATAATATCGCGTTTAAGCGACAGCTCAAACTGCAAAAACTGAGTTTCATAAAACTCTCTCGTCCCCTTATCCAACGGACGTTGCTCTCCCAGCTTTCGTTTAAGCTCGTCTCCTCCGCTTATCCCGTATACTATCGCATTAGGAACTATCCTTTCGGCAATTCCCTTAAATCTGCGCATTATCTTGTCAACGTCCCCCTGTGAATTGAGAGCGTCTATCATATTTACAAGCACATACAGCATACCGAATCTCTGAGGCTGGACATGACTTGCAAGGAATATCTGTTCAGTTTCGGAAAACGGCAGCAGACAAGAAGCCGCATACATAATAGCGTCGGCATTTACGATATATTCCTGAACCTGCTTGTCAAGACTCTCCAGATCGGAAAGACCCGGAGTATCCACAATTCTGATATTTTTCAGTATGGGAGCGTTGTCCTTTATCTGCACGCTGGAAATTTTCGCAGGGAAAAGCTTCATTCTTCTTTCAAGATTTTCCCTTGTTATATCCTCAAGCACCAGCGGAACTCTCTGTCCGTTTTCAAGTATAGCCTCCACGCTTTGCACGTGACCGAATGAAATTTCATTAATTGTATACGTTTCGGGAGTAACGTTAATCGGCGCAAGCTGCTTTCCAAGCAAAGCGTTGATAATAGTGCTCTTGCCCCTCTTGAACTCACCCAGAATCACCAGTGTAAACGGCTCCTCGCACTTTTTTGCAATAAGGGCGTCCCATTCTTTGAGCTGGGCGACAAATTCCGTCCCGAGAACCTTGGCGATCTTGCCGTCCTCGATAACTCCGTTTAAGCTTTGTCTGATAAGCGTAATATCCTGTTCGGCGGTGAGTAAGTTTTCATTATCCATTAGCTCTGACCTCCGTTTCCGATAATAACGCTTGTGCGGACGTCGCAGATCTGACCCGACTCTGCATGTTTTTCAATATCCTCCACATCTGCGCGCCATGAATACAGCGTCTGACAGTAAAGGAATTCGTTGCTTGCCAGCAAATATCTTTCTATCTCAGAAAGCTTAGCGTCCACTCTAAGACTTCTGGACGCGCTTGAGTGTATCTCCTGAGATTTTAAATTAAGCGCCGAAAAATCGATCTCCTTCTGACCTCTGCCGTAGAAATCCACATAGCCCTTGTTATAAATTGAAGTCATCAGATCAAGGTATCTTCCCGGCTTGTCAAGACAGATCATCCCTGCTCTGTTAGCGGTTATATCGCCATACTTAACCCACTGCACAAGCGCAGAATAAAGCTGACTGCCCACAGCCTGACTGTAAGAGCGTTCAACGGGTCTGTACACATTTTTATTGACATTAAGGTATGTATAAGCCATATTATAGGTGCAGTGATTGTTCTGTATTCTTCCGCATTCACAGCCTATTAGCAATGTCAGCTCGTCCATTGTACACATATCCACAAGCTGTTTTGACAGCACAATGCACGGCTCGATCAAATCGCTGGCTATGGAGTATGCAAGCGCCCTGTCCATATCCTCACGGATAAACACGATAGGCACAATAAGCTCCAAACGCTCAGCGCACTTCTTCACAATATCATAGATCTCAGGATACTTAAGCGGACCTACCTGATTGCACTTCATAAAAAGGTGCTTTGCCTCTGCGGAAATATCCTGTGAATTAACAGCCTTAAAAAGCTTTCCGCTGCCGCCCAGACCCATTATTTTCTGTCTTACGGCAAAATCCGACTCGTAGGCGTAATCAAGACTGCCGTCAACCATGTGGTTCTGATACGAACGGGTATAGGCGTTTAAATAGGAACGAAAGCCTGTATCTATCTGAAGAAGCGGATTTATTTTCTCTGTTATGTCACTCATAGAGTGTCCTCCCTGAATTTATAATTCTAAAATAATTATGCTCCTGCTTCCTCAGAAAGCGCACGTCTTACAGCGTAAGCCTCCTGAACTATATCGCTGGCAGTTTCCGCAATAGTATGAAGTCTCTCCATTTCCTTCTGGGAAACGCTGTTCTTTTCAGCCTTGAGATCGTTAAGATTATCCAGAGTTTCCTGAGTGTCTCTGAGAATGATCTCCGTCTCCTCCTCGATCTTGCTTTTAAGACTTTCAAAGGACGAGAATACCTGACGTCTTACCGTTTCCGTAAAGTCGTTGTTCAGCTTCATTTCGTGGAACTGCTTTCTTACATGCGTCTTGAAGTTTGACTTGTACTTGTCGATCCTCTCCTTGACAAGTATTTTATCCACGGCAAAATTAGAGGTAAACGTACCCGCAATACCCGCAAACGCCATAAGGCACAGCGTAACGGGACCTGCCGCCGCGATCCCGAAGAAACCGGCAAAGAACGCCGCCGCATAATATGTAGCGTAAAAGCCCGCCAGTCCGGTAGCTCCGCCCAAAAGCGCACCTTTAACGCCGGACTCTCTGAATCCGATGAAGATACCTCCCACACCGTAAGAACCGATAGCCGCACCGATGATCTTATCCAGCATACCGCCGTTATGTGTTACCTTATCGGAAATGGTGAACATATCCTGAATTTTAGCTACCGACCGGAAGAACTCGTCCTCAAAATCCTGTAATCTTTCAGCTTCAACGCTTACTGCGCTGTTAATGCTGTTCTGTATCTGCTCACAGATGATCTGCGCCCTTGCCTCAATACTTTCCTTGATCTTCTCGGTGAGCTTGCTGGTAACTATTTTTAGCTGATCTCTCTTAAAATCATCTGACGACATCTGGAAGCTGTCGATCACCTCCATAGCCGCGTCCTCAATATTAGTCCAGTAATTTTCAAGCACAGGCTTTAGATCGTCGAAAACCTGATTTGCGGCGTCGTTTATCTTGACGAATTCCTGACGCTTCATATTTCTTATCTCGTCGATCTCCTTGATAGCCGCGTCGTACTTCTCCATAAACTCGTCGTTTTCCATCATCAGAGCGTTTTCCTGCATAACGATTGAACGGAGTATCTCCGTTCCTGAATTTGTAATTTTATTTGCTAGGATCTGAAGAGTAATAACGCCTCTTTCCTGTGTGAGCAGAGTTTCCAAAGCTCTTTCAAACTCGGGGAAATTAGATTCCTCCAGCAATTCCTTACTACCGATAGTCTTAGCCGTCAGCGCACGCTTTGCATATACGCCGATAACCTTGGGCGTGCCGATCTTTCTTTTATAAACGGCAAATTCACGGGAGTCCTCCCCCATGACCTTTTTTGCTTTTTCCATTACATACTTACCTATTCTTGCGCGGACCGTTTCAACTATCTTAGTTTCGTCGTCCTGTGTAAAGGTGCCGAAGCAGTTTACCACAAAGATGATACGTCCCACATCGGAGGTCAGCATCTTCTTTTCGAGAAATTCCTTTTCAAACTGCGAGAAAGGAGAGTTTGCGCTGATAACGAAAACAGCGGCGTCTATCTTAGGAATTATCGACAGAGTAACATTGGTCATCTGATCGTCGTCGTTCAGACCGGGAGTATCTATTATATCCACATTATTGCGGCAGAACTCAGTATCGTAATAAACGGTAGCCTCCTTGACAGTCTCAGCTTTCATCTCCGACTCGCTGGTAAGCTTGGTTACATAGTCCTCAAGCCTGTCAATATCGACTCTTTCCGAGTCGCCGTTTTTATACTCCACCTGAACGTAAGGCTCTTTACTGTAAGTAACTCTGTTAAGCGTAGCGGTAGCGGGAAGTACGTCCGCAGGGAGCACCTCCTGACCCAGCAGAGCATTGATAAGGGTACTCTTACCTCTTTTGAACTCGCCAACTATAGCGACCTCGAAATGCTCATCCTTCGCCTTTTCGAGAGTTTCCTTGATAGATTCTGCGGTGTTCACCAAAGCGATCTCCTCACTGAGCTTATAAAGCTTATCGAGATCCCCTGTGAGGCTTTCTACTGTCTCTTTGTAGGCAGCGTAGCTTGAATAGTCAATTTGCTTTTCCATCACAAACCTCCTGTTAATTTTTCGGCGGGATATTCCCGATCCCGATAAAAGCAAAGCGTCATACTTCCGATCCCTTAGCTATATCGGGACATATCTTACATTTTATTATATCACACAAATTCACGTAAAGTCAACATTTTCCTTTAGTCGAGTACGAATAATTACCCTTTTGCACAAATAACAGCCGTACTTATAATGCACATTTCACAATAAGATTTAACCAATTAAAGAGAACAGCGAGGAGTGAATCACTCCTCGCTGTAAATCATACCGCAGCTTCTCATTGACACTATCCCGTTTGCTCCGACAACATAGTGGTCAAGCACAGATATATCCAGCATTTTCAGATAGTTGATGATCTTTCTTGTCACAGCCACGTCCTCCTGCGACGGAGTATTCTCTCCGCCCGGATGATTGTGCGCCAGAACTATCACATTACACCCGCTGTTGAGTACTATTCTTGTAAGCTCTTTAAAATCAAATCCAACACAGTCTGAGGTACCCTTTCCTATATCCGAAACGCTCTGTATCTTACATGAGGAATTTACACAGAAAACCTTTATTTTCTCGGTTTTTTCATCGGTAAAAAACGTGCTGACATAATCGAGCATTCTTCTGTAGTCTCTCACATCCACACTGCCTATATCCTGTCTTGCGGCGTAGGCTGTCAGCATATTGAAAAATTTCAGAGCAAAAGCGCAGTTTTCTCCCACGGTCTTTATCTGCATAAGCTCCTCCTTAGATGCGTTCAGCACTCCCCTCAGCGAACCGAATTTATTTATCAGATCGTGAGCAAGCTCATTGGTATTCCCTCTGGGAAAAACGTAAAACAGCAGCATTTCCAGAATTTCATGCTCAGCAAAGCCGTCAAGCGAACCGTTTTTGCTGAGCCTTTCGCGCATACGCTGTCGGTGTCCTGTGTGATTGTGCTGTGACATTTTCAAAACCTCCGGTGTTTTTTTACTGCAAAAACGGGCAGCCGCAAAGGACTGCCCTAAATATTCTAAAATAACCTTAATCGACAGTCTCCAGACCCTCAGCCTTGAACGCCTGCCTCAAATCGTTTATAAGATCGTTCTTATCCTCAATGCCGATAGCAACACGGTAGAAACCGCCGTGGAACTCCTCAGGATAGAGGTACATTCTCTCGTCATCCTCACCAAGGAAAACGATAAGGCTTGCGTCATGACCCAGTGAAACTGCGCTCGTAAAAATGTTAAGATGCGTTACCACTCTGTTGTAAAGATCGTGTTCTCCCTTAAGACCGAACGAAAGAACGCCGCCGAAGCCATGCTCCATTTGCTTTACCGCAAGTTCGTGACCCTTGTGGCTTTCAAGTCCCGGATATGCCACAAAGCTTACGCAGGGCTGTTTTTCAAGCCACTGAGCGACAGCAAGAGCATTGTCGTTATGCACCTGCATTCTCAGCGGGAACGTAACTGCGCCCCTCATAATAAGCCAAGCATTGAACGGACTTATAACTCCGCCGATGTTGACCTGCGCCTGATAGCGTATCTTATCCATATCCTCGTGATTTCCGATTATGGCTCCGCCCATTGAATCGCCGTGACCGTTGATGTACTTTGTAAGACTTTCAACAACAAAGTCAACGCCGTACTCCAGAGGTCTTGTATTATAAGGAGACGAAAACGTGTTGTCTACGGAAACAAAAATATTATTCTCGTGAGCAAGCTTAACGATAGCCTCTATATCGCAGATGCAAAGGGTAGGATTGCCCGGAGTCTCAAAATGGATAAGCTTTGTATTCGGTTTTATAGCCGCCTTTATATTTTCAATGTCCGTACAGTCAACGATAGAAGTCTCAATGCCCCATTTGTCGCACCAAAGCTCATTGAAAATTCTGTATGTGGCAATATATGTAACGGTAGAAAAAATAACGTGATCGCCCTTTTTCAGCTTTGTAAAGAAAAGCGCAGACAGCGCCGCTACACCGCTGGCGAGACAAACACAGTCCTCGCCTCCGTGGAGATTTGCGATCTTCTTCTCCAGCAGACCCTGATTTACGCCGCCGTTTCTTGTGTAAATATTAGCCTCCGACGCTGACCAGTTCATAGTTGACGGATCATACGGCAGCAGAAAGCTGTTAGCCATATTAATAGGAGGCTCAATAGCTCCTGTAGCGGCGTCAGGCTCGTTTCCAACGTGAATAGCACGGGTGGTAAAGCTCATATTATCGTAATTGTGCTGTTTGATTTCGCTCATCTTAAATACTTCCTTCCATAAATATGTAAAATCATGACCCGTCACCGACAAGCTGTAATTACATCTTGTCAGGTCAGGAGCATAATCACAAAATCAAATTTATTATATCATATATACTAAGTATTTTTGTGAACAAGCTTTGAATTTTCTTAACCTATGCGGTATATTAAAGGTCTGAACGGCGATATGATATTTTTTTAGACCTATCATTTTAAATCCTTCCACCAGCGATATTTATAGTCTTCTAAATTATCGAGCCTCATTATTTCGCCTATCTGCGGAGTTACGACAGAAAGTCCCAGATTTTCTGCTGAGTAAGTAAAACGCTCGGCAGGATCGTCCCAAGGGTGAGAAGACAGCACAAACGCTCCCCAATGAATGGGCATTACCGCTTCTGCGCCCAGGGTCTGAGCTGCCATTGCCGACTCCTCGGGAAACATATGCACATAGTGCCATTTCATATTATATTGTGCGCAGTCGATCATGACAAGGTCAAAATCTCCATAACGATCATGTATCTCACGGAAATGTCCGCCGTATCCCGTATCGCCGCTTTCAAAGATCTGATGATATTCATCCTTGAATATCCATGATGCGAACAATGTTTTATTAGAATCGTTGATGCTTCTGTTTGAAAAATGCCGCGCCGGGGTGCAGGCTATCGTTAATCCGTTTATGTCCGTTTCTTCCCACCATGCCATATTTGTTATCTTATCGGAAGAAACTCCCCAGCGTTCCAGATGATTTTCAACTCCCAGAGGAACAATGAATCTGTCGGCTCTCTCATTAAGCTCTCTTATAGAATCCATATCCAGATGATCGTAATGGTCATGCGAAATTATCACAATATCAATATGAGGTAAATCGTCTGTTTCAACAGGAAGCTTGCTGAAACGCTTTGGACCTATAAATGATACAGGCGAGGTTCGTTCGCTGAAAACCGGGTCAATCAAAATGTTCATTCCATGCATTTGAACAAGAATATTAGAATGACCGAACCATGTGACATTTACCTCGTCTATCTGAGTTTCTTCGTCAAAATCGGGGACGACGAAAGGAATCTCATCCTGCGGAGCGCTGCCTTTTTCAGATATGATTTTATTTTCCGAAACGCCTTCAAGCTCCCATTCCGACGGATATGTAAATTTACCGTCAATGTAATTTTCCGCCCTTTTTTCGTAATCCGCCCTATCCTCCTTTGAGGCACGTCCGCCGAACACCGGATTTAAGTTAAGAAAAAGAATTATCGCAATTACAATCACCGCAAAAACGATCAGTAATACCATTAATATTCTCACCGCCCTGTATTTTCTGTATAACTCTCTCATTATTTTCCTCCGAATAAAAATGCTGTCTAAATTTTCTGCTTACTCTCTCTGTAAAAACGAACGGTACAAACAATAGATCTTATTCAGCTTACTTTGTCGTATATAACCGACAGTCCCCGGATATTATATCATCTGATAGTCCGTAAACCGTATTGCTTATAACATATTCTCCGTTATTTATATATACCTCGATCAAATTGCTGTCTACAAAAATATCCAGCTGATAACCCTCTTTGATTTCGGGTGTTTCAAACTTACATCTTATTTCATTATGACCTGCAAACACAGCCGAACGGTCTGTGCGTACTTTGTTATTCTTTCTTGAGATCACATAGCCGCCTATATTGATTTGTTCTCCGTTTCTCAGCTCCAGACTTGCCTTATATCCGAAGCGGTCCTCCTGCTTAACGTCGAATATTTCTTTTGTGAAAAGTCCCGCAACATTAGGGTGCGGTCTGAAATAAATATGTCTGTTTTTAATCTCGACAATTCTGGGGATACAGAACATACCGCTCCACTTTCCGTCCACAGGCTCAGGCATTCTTGCCCATGCGATTATCACTCGTTTGCCGCTTTCGTCAGTTGTACTTTGAGGAGCATAAAGGTCCATTCCGTAATCAAACAGCCGATATTCGTCCGAAATCTTCATTGTGCAGGTTTGTTCATCAAACTCCGCAAGAGTACATATTGCAGCAGCATCGTAAGCCTTGTCGTCATTTATAAATCCCATAGGTGAAAATATAACTGCCTTTTCTCCGTCAGTCTCAAAATAATCGGGACATTCCCACATCCAGCCGAAATTCTTATTTTCACAGAAATTCACATATTCCCAGCTTTCAAGATCATAGCTTTTATAAAAGAGCAGTCTGCCGCACTTATTTACAGTACTACCCAGAACCATGTACCACGCATCCTTTCCCCGCCACACCTTCGGATCGCGTGTATGGTTTTTACAGCCCAGCTCCTTATTTTCGATAGGCGGGATCACAGTCCTTTTGTCCTTCAGATTATCAAAGTCAAAACCGTCCTCAGAGGTTATCATAAGCTGTGCAGCTGTGAATTCGTCGTTAAGACAAATATTGATATTTTCGGGATCTTCCCTGGTATAATTTACTCCCGTATAATAAACATACATTTTTCCGTTATGCTCCACAGCGCTTCCCGAAAAGCAGCCGCTTCTGTCATCAGACTTAGACGGGAAAAGCGCCACTCCCTTATGCCCCCAATGAGCAAGATCACGGCTTACCGCATGTCCCCAATGCATTCTGCCCCATTGCGGCGCATAGGGAAAATACTGATAAAACAAATGATATTCTCCCTTAAAATATATAAATCCGTTAGGATCGTTTATCCAGTTTCCGGGCGATTTCAGATGAATGGAATTATTCATATCAGACATACCGAGCCTCCGTTTTTAAAAACAAATTTTCCGACGGCGTAACGAAATTCGCTCCTCCGCCGCTGTCATAATACAGTATATCATATTTTTTATATGTTTTCAACACAAAAATTTATGTTCAGTCCTTTAACGCTCAGTAATCTCTCTGTCAAAGATTACATTATATGTGACATCGTTTATTTTAGAGAAAACATTATTTTCTTATTTGTCATAATTTGTGTAAAAGTTCTGAAATGGGGTTGTATTCTTCATCTAAATGTGTTATAATATTATAAAAATATACTTAAATTAACATCATTATTTTAAGACAGCAGGTGAAAATATGAATACCGCAAAAGTATTATGGTATAAAAATCCCGCAGACGATTGGAACAAGGCTCTGCCTGTCGGAAACGGCAGAATAGGAGCAATGGTATTCTCTCAGCCCCTCTGCGAGAGAATACAGCTTAACGAGGACAGCGTATGGTCAGGCGGATACCGCAAAAGAAACAATCCCTCCGCCCTGCCCAATCTCCAAAAGGTCAGAGAGCTTATTATGGAGGAAAAGATCCCCGAAGCCGAAAAGATAATCTTCGACGCTTTCTGCGGAACTCCGCCTAACGAGCGTCATTATATGCCGCTGGGCGATATGTCCGTTAAGCACTACAACGAGGATACATGCGATTTCACACGCAGAAGTCTTGACCTTGAAAATGCGGTGTGTACTACGGAATACAGCATTAACGGAGTTGACTTCACCCGCGAGGTAATTTGCTCAAATCCCGCGCAGGCGATCATTATGAATATAAAAGCCTCTAGATCGGAAAGTATTTCCCTGAGAATCACTATCGACGGCAGAGATGATTACTTTGACGATAACTCGCCTGTAAACGATACGGATATTCTGTTCTGCGGCGGCTGCGGCAGCGAGGACGGTATTGATTTTGCGGCATACATAAGAGTTATCGGCAAGGACGGAAGGGTATATCGCTACGGAAGCTTTATTCAAACAGAAAACTGCAGCGAGGTAACCGTGATACTCGGCGCACAGACAAATTACCGTTTTAAGGATTATAAGCTTAAAGCAAAGCAGGACGTTATAAAAGCGGCTGAAAAGTCCTATGCTCAGCTGAAAGCCGAGCATATTGCCGATTATAGATCCTACTTTGACAGAGCGGATATTCAGCTCTGCGACAATAGCGGCGGTAATTCCGCTTTGCCTACCGACGAGAGACTTGAGCTTGTGAAACAAGGGAAAAAGGACAATAAGCTTGCAGAGATGTACCATGCATTCGGACGTTACCTAATGATAGCCGGCAGCAGAGAGGGAACTCTCCCGATGAATTTACAGGGTATATGGAATCAGGATATGTGGCCGGCTTGGGGCGGACGCTACACCGTCAATATAAATACCGAAATGAACTACTGGGCGGCAGAAAGCTGTAATCTTTCAGAACTACACACTCCTCTTTTTGACCATATCGAAAGAATGAGACCTAACGGAAGAGTTACCGCAAGGGAAATGTACGGCTGCGTCGGCTTTGTCTGTCATCATAATACGGATATATGGGGCGATACCGCTCCGCAGGATCTGTGGATACCTGCTACCCAATGGCCTATGGGCGCAGCTTGGCTGTGTCTCCATATCTGGGAGCATTACCTTTTCACCTGCGATAAGGAATTTCTTGCGGACAAGTACGGCACACTCAAGGAAGCGGCGGAATTCTTCGTCGATTTCCTTATCGAGGATAAACAGGGCAGACTGGTTACCTGTCCGTCGCTGTCCCCCGAGAACACTTATCTTACTCCCTCGGGTGCGCAGGGGTCGTTATGCATAGGTCCGTCTATGGACAGCCAGATAATCTGGTCGCTGTTCACGGCGGTAATCACCGCAGGCGGGATACTTCACCTTGACAGCGATTTCTGCGAAAAGCTAAAATTGTTAAGAGAAAAACTTCCAAAGCCCGAAATAGGCAAGTACGGTCAGATAAAGGAATGGGCAGAGGACTACGACGAGGTCGAGCCGGGACACAGACATATTTCCCAGCTTTTCGCTCTTTATCCTGCGGATATGATCTCCGTCAGAAAAACTCCCGAGCTTGCAAAGGCGGCGGAGGCTACTCTTGAAAGAAGACTTTCCCACGGCGGAGGACATACAGGCTGGTCAAGAGCGTGGATAATAAACCATTGGGCAAGGCTGCAAAACGGAGAAAAGACAGAGGAAAACATTGCCGCTCTGCTTGCTAATTCCACTTCGTCAAATATGTTCGATATGCACCCGCCTTTCCAGATAGACGGAAATTTCGGCGGCTGTGCGGGTATCACCGAGGCTCTCATACAAAGCGAAAACGGGGAGATAATAATTCTTCCTGCGCTGTGCCCCTCTTGGGAAAGCGGCTCTTTCAGAGGACTGAAAGCAAGAGGCGGCTTTGAAGTTTCCTGTACATGGGAAAAAGGCGTCATTACCAAATGTGAGATCAATTCCCTCTGCGGAAATAAATGCAGAATTGTCTGCGGCGAGAGCGTTAAGATAAACGGCGGCGCAGTTGAAACAGTATACACGGACGGAGCGGCAGAGTTCCCCACGCAAAAGGGAAAATGCTACTTTATTGAGTTTTAAAGAATTATCTACGAAACGAGAGGTTAATCAATGAGGATAAAACATTTTGCGGCAACAGCGGCGGCGGTATGCTATGTATTCGCCCTGACAGGCTGCGGAAATGCAATAAACCGCAACGATAAAATTGAAATTCCCGACAGCGAAAATATTATTACAACTACTGCGGCAACAACGGCTGTACCTGACGTGCCCGAACAGGAGGTCAGAAGCTTTGAGGAGATTACCATTACCCCAAAGCTGACGGAATACACAGAATTTAGCAAGGCGTATAACGCGGAAAGCGCAGATCTTAAAGGCAAAGCAGAGGTCAGCGATGAAAGAGAGGGCTATAAGGGCAAGGGCTATGTGACCGGTATTACGGATCAGTCCGACTGGGAACTCAGCTTTGATCTGCCGACAAAGCAGTATTATAACATTTCTATAACTGTTGCTGCCGATGAAAGCGTACAAAACGGCATTGCGGTGAACGGTGAGAAGATCAGTGAGTTTACCACAGACGGTTCGGGTGAGTTCCAGACGATCTCATTTAACAATATTATGCTGGAAAAGGGCGTAACTAAGATCTCAATAGTACCCGAAAACGGCGTGCTTGATGTGGACTATGCAGAAATAACCGCCAGCGAGGATATTTCCAAGCTCAGTCAGACGCTGAAAAATCCTGCTCTTGTAAATGAAAATGCAGATTACAATGCAAAAGCGTTGTATCAGTATATCTGCGAAAATTACGGAAACAGCGTTATTTTAGGTCAGCATGATACTATGGGAACTACTTATGAAACTGACCTTATATACCACACGACGGGAAAATATCCCGCTATGCGTTTCGGCGACTTAATGTATGTTACGGGCAATGAGAACTCGGAGCTGCTTGATAGCGAGCTGTCCGCCGCCGAAAACTGGTACAGTAACGGCGGTATTGTAGGCTATATGTGGAACTGGACTTCTCCGACTGATAAGAACAATCTTGACAGTATTTATGCAGAGAACACTGACTTTGACCTATCCAAAGCGGTAACTAAAGAAGATATTGCCGTAATGAGTCTTGAGGATATCAAAAAGCTTGAAAAGGACGGGAAAGTATCCGCCGAATGTGTTGCGTTAGTGGAGGATATCGATAAGGTATCCGAACGGCTTGCACAGCTTCAGGACGAAGGTATCGCAGTCTTGTGGAGACCGCTCCACGAGGCGAGCAACGGTTATTTCTGGTGGAGCAAGGACGAGGAAAGCTACAAGTGGCTGTGGACTTTAATGTATCAGCGCCAGACCGAGTACCATAAGCTTAATAACCTCATATGGGTATGGTCTGCGCAGAATGCGCGCTGGTATGTGGGAGATGATTACTGCGATATTCTCTCCCTCGACGTTTACAGCGCCAATGCAAGCAAGGACGGTCAGGTAAATTCACTTTTATTCCTGCAAGGTATTTCCAAGAACAAGCCTATTGCTATGAGCGAGTGCGGAACTACTCCAGATATTCAAAGCATTGCGGACGAAAAGGCAATGTGGTCATATATAGGTCAATGGGGAGGAAACTACCTAATGAACGAGGAAGGCAAGCTGTCCGAGGAATTTAACGCTGAGGCTGATCTTATCACTATGTATAACAATAATCTGACTGTGACCAGAGACAAGCTCCCTGCGTTCAATCATCTCGCAAGCGAAATAAAAGAGGCTGAGGAGAAAGAGGCGGCTGAAAGTGAAAATTCCGATAAAACGGAAACTTCCAAAGCAGAAACTACCAACAGCGAAACGGCCGAAACTTCAAAAGCCGCAGAAAAAACTACGACTACTACAAAGAAAACTACCCCAAATGAATAATCAGCCCGTCTGATTTTATTGGAATAAAAAATAAAAACCTCCGCATAATACTATAAAAGTATTTATGCGGAGGTTTTTTTATGAATATAAATTTAAGCAAAACACAATACAGTGAAATGTACAAGGAAGCATCCGACGGAACAAAATGGTGGATAACCATACCCAAGGCATTTTTCTTCGGAGGACTTATCTGTGCTATCGGACAGTCGCTTTTCAATATGTACGACAGCTTCGGACTGTCAAAGGACGGCTGCGCTATGGCCACATCCGTTACGCTTGTTTTTCTGTCAGCTCTTTTTACAGGACTTGGCTGGTACGACAGAATAGCAAAACACGCAGGAGCAGGTACTCTTGTTCCCATAACCGGCTTTGCAAACTCAGTTGCCGCTCCTGCTCTTGAATTTAAAACAGAGGGCTATGTTCTGGGACTTGGAGCAAAAATATTCATCATTAGCGGACCTGTTATTCTCTATGGTACCCTTGCAAGCATAGTTTACGGACTTATATATTATTTCTTCCTTAAATAAGCATGTAAAAGCCCCGCAGTTCCCTGCGGGGCTTTTTGCATTTTTAGTTTGCAAGACCCGATCTTTCAATACCTTCAATGAAGTATCTCTGTAAGAATACATACATAATAAGGATAGGTGTGATCGACAGCAGACAACCTGCTTCGAGCCATACGATGATCTGTCTTACAGATACCGACTGACCGTCAAAGAGCTGCTGGGTCAGGTTTGTGTTAAGGTTTTTCAGCATAAGCGCTACTGTATCGTTTCTTGTGAAGAATGAAGACGATACATAATAGTCGTTCCAGTACCAAACAACTGAGAACAGGAATACTGTCAGGAATGACTGCTTAGCATTAGGGATCATGATCTTAACGTATGTGTAGAGCGGGCTGCAGCCGTCCAGATAAGCTGCATCTTCAAGCTCCTTAGGAAGTCCTCTGAAGAACTGACGGAATATGAAGATAAACAAACCTGCTCTCAGACCGTTCGCAAACAGCGCCGGCAGATACATTGTCAGCGGACTGTTAATAAGCGAAATCGAGCTTCCTCCGTTAAACAGCGGAATAATTCCGAAAAGATCGAAATATGCATACTGCATATAGAGCGGGATAGTAGTGATCTGAGGCGGTACGATAATCATAAGGATTACGATAGCGAACAGAAGGCTCTTTCCCTTGAATTTAAATCTTGCAAAGCCGTATCCTGTAATTGAACAGGTTACTACCTGAAGCAAGGAAGCAATAAGGTTAATAATAACCGTATTAATTGCTGTGTCCCCGAACTTCATTACTTCCCATACATCGTATATGTTCTGCATAGTGAAGCTCTTTGGAAGCCATACAACCGACGGATCGTTCATCTGATCATTTGGTCTGAATGCTGTAGAAAGCATAAAGATGAGCGGATAAAGGATTATAAAGCACAAACCGAACAGAATAAGAAATCTGAATATTGGCCATACAACGCCGATCGCAGCTTTACGTCTGTTATACTTGATCTGCTCGGGAGTAAGGTATTTTTCAATACCCTCCTCCTTCATCTTTTTATGACGGGCTTTAATAGCAGCCTTGCGTTCTTTTTCGAACTGTTTTTCTTCTTTTTTAGTTGCCACTTTAAATCCCCCCTTATTCTACTTCGTAGTAAACGAACTTATTAACAATAGCAACGATGATAGCAAGGCAAACAGCAATTATCGCGAAGTATGCCCACGCCATAGCGGCTGAGTAACCGTGATCCCAGTTGGTAGCCTTATTAAGTACTATCGTCATAACCTCGTTTCCCGGGTCAACAAATGAGTCGACAACTGTATAAACCAAGCTTGCAAGAATCATTGGCGAGATGTGCGGAAGTGTTATCTTCCAGAAGAACTCCCAAGATGTTGCGCCTTCCATCTGAGCGGCTTCCTTTGAAGAAGGAGAAATACCCTGCAAAGCCGAAAGGATAAGAAGGATCTGGATACCTGAGTTCCATACCAGATTGAAGATGTCAGTTGTCAGTGAGTTAATGGTATCAGTCAGCTTATCACTGATGTTATAAATACCGAGGAAGTTAAGAAGCTGGTCTACCAGATCCGCCTCGAACATCGTGCTGAACTGTTCTGAACCGCCTGCATAACCGCCCGTGCTCATGTTACCGTTAATAATGTCAATAACAGGACCCGTTGCGATAATAACAGGAAGGAAGAATACCGCTCTTGCGAAAGTTCTTCCGTGGAACTTCTGATTAAGAATAATTGCAATGAAAATCGCAAATATCAAAATCAAAGGAGTTTTTAAAGCTGTGTTTTTAAGCATTGCCACAAGGGCAAGCGAATAATCCTGATCCTTACGGAAAGCGTTAACGTAGTTTTCCCAGCCGATAAACTTCATTTCCATACCGCCGGGCTGTACCGTTGTCTTATTGAACGAGTAAATAAGCGATTCAATAAGCGGCGCAATAAAGAAGTATAGAGTACCGAGTATCCAGATCGCGATAAAGCCATATCCGTACAGTCCCTTTCTCTTTTCATAGGAAAGTCTGTGCTTTTTCTCGGGCTTTACAGGAATGACAGCCTCGGGAGAAATTTCCTCGATTTCAGGCTCAGCCACTGCATCTGCTGTTTCTTCGATTACTGCGGTTGTATCTTCGGGAGTCTGAACATTTACTTCTTCTTCAGGAGTAGTGTTTTCAAAATTACTCATTAATCTTCCAAACCTCCTTCAATACAATTTGAAACGTCGATCACGTTTCCGTCCACCGCTACGGTAGCGTCCTTCTTATTAACTACAACCTTAACGTCGCTTGCGCCTTCCTTGGAATAAGTTGTCGTAAGCTCGTTGCCGTCCTCGCTGAGTTCATACTTGGAAATAGTATAACTTGAAACTGCTGCAAGTACTTCCTGAGCAGCCTTATACTGATTAGCAGCCATCTCTGTCCAACCCTTGTAGTTGGTATAGTAGAGATCGTTATAATCGGTATCCTGAAGAACGTCTGCGTCAACATAAGTCATATCATAATGGATCTGTGAGCCTGCCGCAATGGTAAGCAAAAAGGTCTCATCTGAATTTGAGCTCTTATTTATCGGTGTAGATGAATATGGAATATATCCGTGAATTACCATCTGATAGAATGGGATATCAAAGTCTGTAAGGTTAAATCCGCTGGAAGAAACAGGAACATTAGTTACGTCTGAAACGTAAGGAAGAACATAGGCGTTAGCCTCGTCTGCAATAATAGAACCGATAGAATCCTTAGCAGCAGCGTACTGCTCGGTAATAAGGTTCATCGTCTTATTTCTGCTGTACGGATCATTTCTTGTGTAATCGGCCACAAGTCTTGACGAGAAGTAGCCGAAGCCTGCATTACTAATGCCCTCGTCCCCGTAGCTTTCGATCATTTCCTCAAATGCCTGGGTGTACTTACTCGGTGAAAGCAGAGCCGGTGCAACGCCCTTCTGAGCTACACCGAATGACAGGCTGTACGAAGACTGTCTCGAGTAAGCGTTTGAAATTCTTACGGCTGTACTTGTAAGTGTGAAATAGCCCGCCGAACTGGAATCCATTGTAAAGTTGTTGAGCGACGGGAAAACCGTTGTGTCATCTGTTGCAAGGAAATCATCAAATGCGCTTTGTCCGCCCAGAGTACCCGAGGGATTTACATCTGTTGATATCTTGTTTTTGATCGACTTGTTTGTCCAGTCGTTATAGTTAACAGTAAATGTGTCAACACCCTGATCCTTAAGCTCGCTTATAATTTCGCCCGCCTGATCGAAGCCGGTGATCTCAGTTTTAAGATCAAAAGGCAAACCGCAGATAGACGTCTGCTTAAGAACTCCGCCGAACAGATCGATATAAAGATCGTTCTTATTGTCAGAAGTCGAAGCCGAAAGCCCCTTTTCGTTGATTAAATAATTTCTGTAAACCTCAGCGCATTCCGCATAGTTTACTTCCTCGCCGTCATCAGCCTCAACAGTATAATAACGAATTCCGAAACGCTCGGTCTTAATGCCGTCCTTTTCAAATACGTTGATCTTGTTGGAGCTGTCTCCGCTCATAAAGAACGAGTCAGAAGAACGTGTTTCAAATTCAAAGTAGCAGTTATTGTAAACCTGCTTGTTCTGTCCGCTGACCTGCGCCTTTGCGTATACATTGGAATCGCCGTCAGAGCAAACAGCCACGATACCTGAAGAACCGCTTACTGTTGCAACAACAGGAAGATAAGCCTGTTCGGTAACTCTGGGAGCCGTAAGAGGTACTGCTGTATAATCTCTGCCGTAAACCTGCTGAGAATAATCGGGATAGCTGCCCTTTCCGTTGTTATATTCGATAACCGCGCCGCTTCCGTCAGGGACTATCATATAACCCTCGGTAGCATTTCCGTCAACATCTACCGCCGGAGTTGCCGCGAAGTAAGGACAAAGCTGAAGCTTTGTAAGCACCTTTCCGTCAACTGTCGAGATATTCTCCTCTTCAATTTCGCTCGTATCGCAATATACATAAAGGTTGTCTTCGCAAAGCTGATAGTGAACAGTCAGCTTAACTCCCTCGCTTGTATAATTGTATGTAACCGCAACACCGTCAGTTTCTGTTTTGAACGATACTTTCGCCTTATTGGAATAAACCGGTGCAGGAGATTCAGTTCTCTTTTCCTGCCTCAGATCTCCAACCTTAATTGCACAGCTTGAAGCGATCTGCTTTCTCTGCGCGCTCTTCATGGAAATGCCTTTTTCCTCGTCAACTATTGTTTCGTCAGCCGCAACGTTTATAGGCGATGTCCACCAATAGCTGTCCGAGCTCTTAACATAAAGACAAAGTCTCTCGTTTTCTTCATCGCAGTAGAGAATGTAGTTATTATTCTCAGCGACCTGCTCGCAGGTTTCAAGGGCGACAGCCTCTTCGTCGGAAATCATAGGTACTGTTTCCTCATCGTCAGCCGCTTCATCTTCTTCGTCGTCCTCAGACTCTTCTGACTCGGCGTCAGCATCTATTTCTTCGTCTCCCTCATCAGGAGCTTCGGAGCTTTCGTCTGTTTCAGCCTCAGAGCTGTCCTCTGAATTAGCCGTATCGACAGCGGAGCTTGCATCCGCAGCCGCCTCGGAACTGCTGTCGGAGGCAGAGGATACTGCCATAGAACCCAGAGGCGTCAGCATTGTAAGACACAACGCAAAGACAATCGCTTTTTTGTAACTTTTGTTATGCATTTTTACACCACCGTTTCTATTTAGCCTCTGATTCTATATGCAATCTCTGTATAGACTGAATAACCGAATACATATACCTGCTGGAACAACGAGAGAAGCAAAATTGCAAGGAACAGAATAAGGAGCATTGCAATCAGCGTCAGCACGATCGAACCAAGCGTTTTGGTGAATGAATACTGGTGAGCGGCTCTCATAGCCTGTATCATCAGAATGATCGACCAGCCCATACCCAGCACTGAAATTGCGGTGATCCAGATCGATTCCTCCTGAACCAGAAGGTTTGAAAGGAATACTGAAATGAATGTGCACACAATATACGGCACAAGCGCGTAAGCCGAATAAATAGCGATCTTTCTGAATGTTCCCTCACCGTCAAGAAGCGTACAGATCGACCAGTTGCCCAGAACCCATGTAAAGTAGTAAACAACCGACTGTACGATAAGAGGAACTACGTTGAAAATCTTAACGTATGCGTCGTTGAACTGAAAGCCTGTAAGCTGTCTGTCAACAACCATTGCCACAAAGAGGAAGAAAACAATAATCAATGCGATTTTCATTGAGCCTTGCTTTTTCCATCTCAAATCTTCAAAGCCCTCAACGGGGTGAAGCACGCAGTGCCTGAGCCAACCTAAAGGTGTAAACTCATACATATTATTTTCCCTCCTTTTCTTTCTTAAATCTGCCCTTGATTATGTAAATGCCTCTCTTGTGAAGCTGCGCAAGTACGATCAGAAGAACAATAACAACTATACAAATAACAATAATAACTGTAAAGTTGTCTTTTACGAATTCTTCTCTGGCATACTTGAACGCTTTGTCATAATCGTCCTGATCGTAGGCAGTTTTGAAGTGATCGAGAGCCGTGGTATATTCGCCCTCATTAAGCGCAGCCTTGCCGAGTCCGATGTAAGCCAGCGGATATCCGCCGTCTCTCTTTACAACTTCCTCCCAGATAGGCTTTGCGTCAGAATAACGTCCCTGATCGTAAAGCTCAACAGCCTCGTGCATAAGCTTTCCGAAAGTAGTTTCGGTATAGACCGTTACGTCGTTCTTAGAGCCGTCGATAACATAAATGTTATTTCCGTAAGCCTCGACTGCATTTGGATTGGAGAAGCTTCCTCTCTGGTCATTGGTGGAATTCTTTGTACCGAAGATACAAAGAAGATTACACTCTCGGTCATATTGGAAAACTCGTCCTGTTGCGAAGTCAAGAACATTGATAATACCGTTGTTGGAAACGCATATATCGGTAAGTCTTGTTGAATAGCTTGAGTTTGTAGTTGCGTCATATTCAGAAGCATAGTCTCCGAACTTATATTCATCGCCTGTTGAATTATCCCAGATATTGTATCCGGCAGGATTCAGCTTTTTAACAGCGTCCGTAGTGGTATTAGCCGCTTCGGTTACAGTGTAGATAAAGCCGTCCTCGTCAATATCAAAGTTAGCGTACTCAACAGGTACGTTTCTTGTCATACCTGAGATCTGCTCGTTAGACGCGATCTTTCTCCAGAGCTTCTGAGCAATTACCGCAGCAGTGACCTCAACTCTGTTTGCACCGTAAAATCCTTGGAATTCGCCTTCCTTGTTGAACTGTACCGAGCCTGTATTGACCGAAGTACAAACAGCATACACGTTTTCCGCAAGGTCTGCGATAACCTTTGAAGGATTGAAAGTCTCTACCTGATACAGCTCTGTATCGGGCTTTGTGTATTCCTGAACGAGAGTAAGCTCTCTGTCGGAATCAACCGACGCCTTGACTACTCTTGAATTATCGTAGTCTGCAATATAAACGTAAAGCTCGTCGGTGAAAAGACTTCTCTTTGAATAAATACCCGAGGGTGCGGCAAACTTTGATTCGCCGTCCTCGCCGACATTGATCTCCGAATCGCCCCAAACGCCGGTATAAACGCCTGTTATATTCAGATCAATATCGAGTCTTAATATTCTGTTGTTATCCGTATCGGCAATCCAGAACTGCTGCTCATCCTCATCCAGGAAGATGTCCTTGCAGTTGTTAAGCTTTGCCGAAGCGTCCTCGCTGATAAACAGCGGGTCCTCTGGGTCTGACAGTCTTGCCAGTCCCATTTCTGCGCCTGTTACAGCTCTGTCGATACGATACGCGTTCTGAGACGGAATCGCGTCCTCCCATGTATCGTATATATATGAGTTGTAAGGCTCGGCTGCCAATGCTGAAACCGTTAAGGACATTGCCATTACGGCAGCCATTCCCGCGCAGAGAATTTTCTTTAGAGATTTATTAATTCTCAACACTACTTATCACCTTTTCCTTTTTAGTTTAAGTTCATTCACGAATTAATCCTTCATACCGGAGTTTGCCATTGTTTCCATAACGTTACCCTGAGCGATAAGGAATACAGCAAGCGGTGGAATCAGAAGTACAACTGACGCTGCAAAGGTTACGCCCTGACGTGCAAGACCTGCCATTGTAACCTGCTGTACAACCGTAGGTAGTGTTTTGAGTTCTTCGGAGTATGTAAGAACGCCGCCCTGAATGTTCCAGGCTGTCTGGAACGCAAAGATGATCACCGTCATCAGCGCAGGCTTTGAATTAGGAACAACGATCTGCCAGCATATTCTGAACAATCCGGCGCCGTCGACCTTAGCCGCCTCGACCATTGAATCCTGAATTGTGGACATACTCTGGCGCAGCAGGTAAAGGTTCATAGCCGTCGATACGCTTGGGAGAATAAGAGCCCAGTAGGTATCGATCATACCAAGCTTTGCCATTACAAGGAACTGCATGATCCATGTTGCGTTGGACGCAAACAGGAGAGATATAACGATTATCTGGTTCACGACCTTACTGCCCGGGAACTTGCACTTTGCAAGTACGAAAGCCGCACAGCAGCAAACGAAGAGGTTTGCAACACAGATAACGATCGTAATAAAGAAGCTGTTAAAGATATATCTTGACAGAGGAACCTGCCACGAGCTTGCGGCAACTTTAAACATATCTGAGAAGTTGTCGCCCGTAGGGTTCAGTACATAAAGCTTAGGCGGGAATACGAAAAGCTCCTCAACCGGCTTCATAGACTGAATTATCGAATAATACAGAGGGAATACCATGAATATACCCAGAAGTATAAGGAATATGAAGATACAAATGTCTCCGCCAAGGGAGCCGTTGACCCTCTTGCGCTTATCCTTGACCTTAAGCTTTTCAATGGATTGCTTCTTTTTTCTTTTTCTAGCCATTTGTTATACTCCCCCTCCTTAATCAAGATACTTGCCCAAGAGCCAGTTAACGCCCTTATTGGCAAGGAGCATAGCTGCGAACAATACAAAGCATATTGCCGATGAGTAGCCCATTTCGTAACGGGTATATCCGTAGTCGGTTGCATGGTTCATGATCGTATGAGCCGCATAATCCGTTGAAGGCAGACCTATGAGGTTCTGACCTACAGTGCCGACTGTGAACGAAGATGAGATCTGCATTACCGCAGCGAACAGAAGGCTGGGTCCCATTGAAGGGATAGTGATCTTGAAAAGCTCCTGCCACCTGTTTTTGATACCTTCGATAGCGCCCGCCTCGTACATTGATTTATCGATATTCTGGAAGCCTGCACGGATAGCAAGGAAGCCTGCACCCATTGACATCCAGAGCTGAACGATAATAACAACTGCAAGGATATACTTGGTATCTGTAAGCCACTGAGCCGGAGATGACAGAATTCCGAGATCAATAAGTATAGCGTTAAGATATCCGTATGAGTCACCCGAAAGAATAAGCTGCCATGTTACATATACCGATGTAGTCATTGAAGGAGCATAGAACACGAATGTGAAAAATGTCTTCAGGAATGGATTCATCTCGTTGATAAGCCACGCAATAATAAAGCTGAGTATGTACGAGAATGGACCTGTGAATATCGCAAAGATAAGAGTATTTCTTATCGCGATCAGAAATACGTCGTCGTTAACGAACAGCGTATAGAAGTTTGAAAGACCTACCCACTTGGGGGTCTGGACCATATTAAAGTTTGTAAAGCCCATAGGAAGGGACATTACAACGGGAACAGCCGTGAAAATAATGAAGAAAATCATAAAGGGAAGGAGCATAAAATAACAAGCCTTTTCAGTCTTCATCATATGCCAGGTGTAAGCCCATTTTCCCTGTTTTATAACAGGGACATCTGAATTAGCCTTTTTAGCCATATATTACTCTCCTTTCCTTAGTCCATACCGAGATCCTCACGCTTACGTGTGATCTCGTCGTTGATATCCTTGTTGTACCAGAACAGCGTATCTCTTGCATTTTCATTATCGTTTACAACGCTTCTGAACGCATTGAGAATGTTACGTGTCACGCCGTAGGAAGCAGGGATAATCGGAATTTCTTCCAGATTATTCATCTGATCAAGCAGTATTTCGGACTCTGTAGTTGTCCATGACAGCTGAGAGAGAGCCTCCTGATTTGCCGTTGCATAGCGGCCCATAGGTCCGAGTACAGACTCGATCTGGTTGCCGTACTTAATGGAGTTCTCAGTACTTGTGAACCATTTAATGAAGTCCCAAGCAGCCTCCTGATCCTCAGCCTTTGTGAAAATGATGCCCGCCGAGCCTTCGGAGTTCGCCGTATAATCAATAGTACCGTCCTCGCGAACAGTGCCGGGAACGTGCTGGAAGCTCCAGCAGCCCTTGATCTCAGGAGCAGCTACGGAAAGCTGATTGTAGAAAGTATAATCACTTATTACTACAGGCATATCACCCGTTCTGAAACGTGTGAACTTATCAAATGTCTGCTCAAAGCTGTATGTTGTATAGAATTTCGTCCATGCGTCAAATGCATTGATAGCTCTGATGTCATCGAATGTAGTCTGGGTCTGATCCTCATTATAATAGTTAAGACCCTGCTGGAGAACCATCAGCGCAAAGGTATTGCCGTTCTCTGTAATAGCCGATACTGTTGTTGTTCCGCCCGTACTTACCGTTACAGGAAGTACAAGACCTACCTCAAGATAGTTTCTCTGAAGCGTAGGAAGCGTATTGAGAAGTCCGTCCCAAGTAGCAAGATCCGTTGCTGGATCAATATCATATTCAGCAAGAATATCCGAACGGTAGAACAAAACAGGGAATCGCTGTTCGCAAGGAAGACCGTAAACTCCGCCGTTGTATGTATAAAGATCCATTACAGAGTCATTATACTTGGTAAGCTGTTCCTCATAGTCAGGGAACTGAGATATATCCGTCAAGACGCCTCGCGCAGCAAGCTGAATCGGGAAGTCGCCTCCGATAAACAGCGCAAGATCCGGACCCTTTCCGGAGAAAGTAGCCTCAATGATACCGCCCTGTACAAGCTTTAGGTTAACCTTTGTTTCTGCTGTGGGGTTGTAGTCGCTGTCGATAAGCTCCTTGATAACCGTAGCCTGATCGCGTCCGAGCATTACCCAGCATTCCATAGAATCAGCGTCGTCATCGTCTGAAAGTGAGTTATAATCCTCAAAGAACGAACCGATGAATGCCTGGAAACCGTTTGAGAGAGAACCAAGGAAGGTACCCTCGCAGTCTGAAAATTCGCCGTCGCTGGTAATGACCTCGATCTTGTCTACCTCAAGCGGCTGCTCACGGTACTGGCTTATAAATGATGAAACCGCAGTAATGTTATCCTTGATCTGGCTCATCATGTCAGGAATAAGGTCAGGCTTCTTAACGCACTTGTCGAGTACAAGTGCCATTTTTTCAAGGGTTTCAGCCTCTGTTCCGCCCGAGCCTGAAAGCTCCTCGATCTGAGCCTTCTTTGATCTGAGCAAGCTTGCGTATTCCTGGAAATCGCCGACGATAGAAGGAATAGCAACGTCGATCATGTAGTTGTTATATTCATCCGGATCAGGACCGGTGATCTGCCTGATCTGTCTGTAATAGCTGTTGATGTCGTAAACCACTTCATCAAGCTCGCCCATGATCGCACCGATCTCGCCCGGTACAGCTTCAAGAGCAATGGTGTGGGTACCTGCCGACAGATAGAAGTAAAGATCTTCGCCGCTGTCGGTCTGAGGAGTGGTCACATTCCAGTCGGTGTCATAGTAGAACTTGATCTGATCAGCCTCTTTGCAAGGAACCTCGCCGTCAATGTAGAGACGTCTGTTGGAATACATGCCTCTCATCTGATCCTGTCTTGCAAAAATACCGATCTTGTAGTAACCGTCTTTTTCGATCGGAAGGACCCATGTAACAGTCTGAGTAGCCTGTGACCAGCTTGCGCTGCCGATCGTATTGTATCTTGTCTTTGTAGGGCTCTGTCCGTTAACACAAGAAGTCATATAAGATGTCTTATCCGCTGTAGGATAAAGCGTTCTTGCCGACTTATAGTCCGCAGTTTCGCCCTCAAGAGTGATCATCTGTCCCGATGTCGCTGCAAGCTCGTCCGCTGAAGGAGCTACATAAGCTGCGGGCTCCTGATACTGATAGATAGTAAGTCTTTCAAGAACAAACTGCGCTTTCTCGGATTCCAGAGTGATCTCGTGAGTTCCCTTTGTAAAATAGAACTCCAGAGGCTCGTTAAAGAGACCGTCAATGTCCTTAAGAGGAGTCTCCTGCCAGCAGGGGCTTTCGACCTGTCCGGGTCTCATATCATTGCCTCTCGAATCCTGAACTATGTCAGTTTCGTTTACCCATCTTTTGTCCAGCGTGATTCTTGACGCTGTGGCATAAGGACTTTCACCGTCGATAAGCAGTGAGAACTGAATATCGCTGGTATTTCCCTCCAGCGCCTGATATACAACCTTTATGTTGTAGCAGCCGTCCTCGGGGATCTCAACCTCATAGGTTACAGAACCTACCTGGTTTGCCCAGTACAAAACGTCGGTTTTGCCGTCAAATGTGGTATCGCCCAACGACAGATCGTCGCTGACTGACTTGTAATCAGCGCCCATCGTGACGATATCGTCCACCTGAGGTCTTGCCGCGTCAGCATACTTGTTCACATAAGCTGTGTACGAGGTCTGACGAATGGCGTCTGTACCGGTGGTCAGGGTCGAATCGCCCTGATTGCCTAGTGTGCTTTCTTCTGCGTCTGCAAATGCTGTCGGAACAAAGCAAGCAGCGCTCAGCGTCAGTGCAAGCGCCGAACTGATAACACGCCTAAACATTGTGTTTTTCACTATGAATCCACCTTTCCTAATAAAATGCTGTTGCGACCTGAGAATAACTCTCCTATATTAAAATAGTACAGCACATCTCATTTCATTCTCTCTATTACACCCACAAGGGAGAATAAAAATAAATTACAGAAATACATCCGCATTTAACGGATATATTCGTCAGCCCGACTTATAGAGTACAATACCCTGCCTCTCCTCGTCAAGCTCGACGCGGACCTTATCTCCGCCTTTGATCTCAAGACTTTGCATATAGTCCTTAGGGAGCTGCAGCCGTCCCGAACGGTCAAGCACCGCAAGCTCCTCATGGGTATCTCCTGCGCTTTCTTCCGCAGCGACAACGTCGCCCAGTTCGTTAAGCTCCTCTGCATAAGAACGTTTTCTCACGATCTCCGAACTGGTTCTTCCGTCTCTGATAGCCACTACTCTGTCAATGTGATTTGCAAGCTTCAGATCATGAGTAACTATAACCACCGTTATGCCCTCATTTTTATTAAGCTCCTTGAAAATATCAAGTATCATATTGGAAGTCTTTGTATCGACAGACCCCGTCGGTTCATCTGCCAAAAGCAGTCTGGGATTATTGGCAAGAGCTATCGCAATAGCGACTCTCTGCTGCTCTCCGCCCGACATCTGATCAAGTCTGCTGTTTTTTCTATGGGAAAGCCCCACTCTGTCAAGCAGCTCCAGCGCGCGCTGTCTGCGCTTTCTCTGCCCTTTAAGCAGCATAGGAAGCTCAACATTCTGCACCGCCGTAAGATACGGCACAAGATTTCTGGCATTGTTCTGCCATACAAATCCTACGGTGCTTCGTTTATACTCCATATAATCCTTATCGGTAAATTTCAGAAGATTTCTGCCGTTGATTATAAGGTTTCCCGCCGACGGCTTGTCAAGTCCGCCAAGCATATTCAGAAGAGTGGACTTGCCGCTGCCTGAATTGCCTACGATAGCCATAAGCTCTCCCTTTTTCACATCAAGGTCAAGCCCCTGAAGAGCCACGACTTCCACATCAGAAGTTTTGTAAATCTTCACCAGATTTTCACAGCGTATCATATATCGGTCATTGTCGTCAGCTATAATAGTATCAGTTTCAAAAGTATCACTCAACTATCTCACCGTCCTCCAATGTATAGACCTTATCAGCAATATCTATCATACTTGGGTCATGCGTTGTCATAATGATCGTCATCTGCTGTTTCGCCACAAGCTCCTTGAAAAGCTTTACAATGTGCAGCGCGGTAGACGTATCAAGCTCCGCCGTAGGTTCGTCCGCAAAGATTATCTGCGGCCTGTGAGCTATCGCCCTGGCTATTGCGACCCTCTGCTGTTCTCCGCCGGACATCTCGCCGGGTCTGTGAGCCATTCTCTTGTCGAGTCCCACAGCAGTCAGACACTCCCTTGTACGCTTATCGCGCTGTTCATAGGGAAACTTCGCCAGTCTTAGACCGAAATCAACATTCTCATAAGCTGTCATACCCGACATAAGAGCCACCGACTGAAACACGAATGCCATGTCGAACCGCCGTATATCGTCTCTGGTCTTTTCTGAAAGCTTGGTAATATCCCGCTCGGCGAACCTCACGCTGCCTTTGGTAGGTTTATCCAGCGCGCCCAGAATGTTTATCAGCGTGGTTTTACCGCTGCCTGAACGTCCTCTGAGGATAGTCAGCTTACCTTGTTCTATCTGAACATTAATGTTTTTCAATGCCGAAACCACACTGCCGTCGCCTATTTTAAAATCGCGGCACAGATTTTCGGTCTGAAGGATTATCCCCATAACACATTCTGCCTTTCATTTTCGTCATTTTGACTTATTGATAATCTCACAACACAAGCGCCGATTTTTGTGCAGTTTGCACATTTTGTATATATTTTGATCGATCGACACAACATCTTGCGATTTATGTGCAAATTGTTCAAAAACTAAACAATAATTCGGGGTGTTTTGCTTTGTTTTTTATCAAAAATGTCAAAAAGCGCACTTTGTGCTAATCATAATTATAACAATTTCCTGTCCATTTGTCAAGCTGACTTAAACGTTTACGGACTATCTTTTTTATGTAAAATTGCCGTTTTAGTCAGATTAGCCAAACTGTTTTATATACATATGTGCACAATGTACAAAAGTATGGAGTATGTTTCCAATTTATGAGCATATTCTTGCCAATTAAAGATTAATTCATAATAAATTTTCATTTGGCGAAATTTCAACAAATATCATAATTTTAAACTTACAAAATATATGAAATAAAACCACATAGAAAGGCAGTTTTATGACAACGTTTTCATTATTTCGACGTATCGTTCAGCAATCCTCGGTATATGCTCAAAAATTTTTACTTCACTCATTTAAATCGAATATTGTGCAACTTGCCGATACTTTAAATTCTGCTCTGTTTTCATAATTTATCTTCCTGCAGTTGCAATATTTAAATAAATATGCTACAATTATTTCAATGCACAATTATTTGCCGATGCATTATATTGCAGACTTGTTACCGTCTGCACAAATATATATTAAACGGAGGAAATACCATGCTTTATACGGTAAAAAATCATAGTCTTGAAATTTCTGCGGACTCTTTCGGCGCAGAGCTGCATTCTGTCAGGTTCGAGGGCAGAGAATATCTCTGGCAATGCGGAGACTCATGGAAAAGATATGCTCCCGTACTCTTTCCTTTCGTATGCTCCCCTAAAGGCAGGGCTTACAAGGCTGACGGCAAAGATTACAAAATGAAAGCAAATCATGGCTTTGCAAGAGACTTGGAATTTGAATTTTCGGAACAGTCCGGCAATTCCATAGAATTTATACTTACTGACAGCGAAGAAACGCTCTCGCAGTATCCATATAAATTTGAATTCACAGTCCGCTATACCGCCGGAGATAATTTTGTCAAGGTCGAAAACATTGTAAGGAACACAGGCGGAAAGACTATGTATTTCTATGTCGGCGGACATCCTGCATTCAACTGTCCTTTGCAGGACGGAGAGGTCTTTGAGGACTACTATATTGAATACGAAAAGAACGAGAAAATTACCGACGGAGCCGGAAATCCAATTACCGGATGCGGAAATGTCCTTAATGTTACAAGAGCGCTTTTTGGCAACGACGCTATTATCATTGACAAACCGAATTCCAAGGCTGTATCCCTTAAATGCAGAAAATCCGAGCATTCTGTAACAGTCAAATATCCTCAGTCGGACTGTATTGCCGTATGGTCCCCCACAGGTGACGACAACGCAAAATTCGTGTGTCTTGAGCCTTGGACAAGCGTTCCCGTTTACGCCGACGACGAGTTTGAGGACATCGAGAAAAAGCCCCACGCAGTTTCTCTTGAATCAGGCGGCACATTTTCGTACTCTTACACTATAGAGCTGAAATAATTATGAAAGCGGTTTTACAGAGAGTACTCTCGGCTAAGGTCGAGGTGAACGGAAAAATTACAGGACAGATCGGAAAGGGTCTGCTGATATTTCTTGGCGTGGGTAAAGAGGACAGCAAGACCGAGTGTGAGAAGCTTGCGGATAAGGTTTCAAAATTAAGGATCTTCTCTGACGAAAACGGAAAAACCAATCTTTCCGTCAACGATGTAGGCGGAAACCTTCTGGTCGTATCCCAGTTTACTCTTTACGCGGACTGTCATCACGGAAACAGACCGTCCTTTATCAATGCGGGACAGCCTGAAAGCGCCAACGCACTTTACGAATACTTTTTGGTAAAGTGCGCTGAAAAAATTACCGGCAGGGTAGAAAACGGTATTTTCGGAGCGGATATGAAAGTGTCCCTTGAAAACGACGGACCCTTCACCGTACTGTTGGAATGCATAAACGGAGAGATCTTGGCATAAACGGAGGTACAATGCAATGAATATACAGATTTTCGGGAAATCAAAGTCCTTTGATACCAAAAAAGCAGAAAGATATTTCAAAGAGCGGGGCATTAAATTTCAATCGGTGGATCTCGCTGCAAAGGGACTTAGCAAAGGCGAGTTTAATTCTGTGCTTGCGGCTGTGGGCGATATTGAAAAGCTTATTGATACCAAAGCAAAAGGAGAAACCGCTGTATTGCTGAAATATCTGGGCAGTAAGGAAGAAAAGGCGGAAAAGCTGCTGGAAAATCCCGAGCTGTTCAACGCCCCTATAGTAAGAAACGGTAAGCAGGCAACCGTGGGATATTGTCCGGAGATATGGAAAACATGGAAATAAGCCGAATAAACCAAAAATCGGATCAAGGACGAGGGTCACGGACAGCGCACTTACTGCTCCCTCAAAAGAGGCATATTATGCATAGCCAAAATTTAATTTTATTATTTAACAACGTTTTTAAGTAAAAATAACTTATTTCTTACCAAATCATAATTTTAATTTAAGTAATTATTAACAGGTGAATTTTTGCACAATCCAATGTTCCGATTTTTTACTCACATGACAATTTTATTGTATATTATTTCCAACAATATAATCATAAATTTTCATATATTTATACTTGTTCATATTTAATTTAAATTCAATCGTTTGAACTTTTCTGAATTGTTAATAGCTGCAAATTCATTAAATACTTTTTGTTAAAAATATGTATAAACACATAAAGGAGTTTTACTATGTTCGATAAGCTGCTTGAAATTGACGGCGAGATACTGCTTTGGATCCAGCAACACCTCCGAGCTGACTTTTTGAACCCTGTTGTCAAGGGTATTACATATCTTGGCAACGGCGGTATTCTGATGATCGCTCTGTGTATAATACTGATGATAATACCAAAAACACGCAGACTGGGAATCGTATGCTCCTGTTCGCTGGCGGCGACTTTTCTGCTGAATAACCTGCTTCTCAAAAATATCGTGGCAAGGACGCGTCCATATGAGGCAGTGAACGGTCTTTCACGAATCATAGGGAAGCAATCGGATTACTCTTTTCCCTCGGGACATTCGGGTGCGTCCTTTGCAGTGGCTGTGCCGATTTTTAAAGAATGTCCCCGCAGGATCGGAGTTCCTGTGCTGATACTTGCATTTCTCATTGCGCTGTCAAGACTTTATGTCGGAGTACACTACCCTACCGACATTATCGCCGGCATTCTGTTGGGTACGCTGTTCGGAACACTCTCCTGCTGCATCTATCACAAAAAGACAGACACGCAGAAAAAAATATTCAGATAACCGCACGCCGCAGCCGCTGTATGAGCGGCTGCGGCTTTATCGTAATGTTAAAATGAATATATCTGACCCTATTTTAAATTGCGGAATTGTAATTTGTACCATTGACTTTAATAGTAGAATGGTATATAATATTCATATATATACAGATAAGAAAATATATTAAGGAAACAACAAATTTACAGGAGGAACTCTATGAAAAAATTAACTTGTACTGTAGCTTGCTGTGCGGCTGCGGCGGTTATGCTGGTAGGCTGTGCTATCCCCGGTATAGATAACGGCGGCGACGATAACAGTATGTCCGATTCATACAGCTATACTCCCACTACCGAGGAGGAAAAAAAGCAGGGATATTCCTGGATTATAGAACCGTCTATCTCGGCGGACAATATCATAAGTTTCGACGGAAGTCAGGTCGCCCCCGACGACGAGCTGAATACCGCTTACGCCAATTATTCAGTTATTCGGCGGGACGGAAAATACGGTCTCATCGACTTTAAGGGAAACATTGTCATTCAGCCCGAATACGATGATTACTACACCTGCTGGTGCGGCGAGATCACGCTGTTTAATGTGATCGACGAAAAAAATGAAATATATGAATACTGTACTATCGACAGCTCCAAGCAGATCGTTGATTATGTATCAGATCATACAGACAACGCTCCTAAATATTACTGGGATGACGAAAGCCAGAAAATCTTTGTTAAAAACAATAACGAGGAATACGGCACAGAATACACAGGAAAGAAAACCGTTGTCGTAGGAGAGGCTGCTATCGAAAGCGCAGGCAACGGCTACTATGATATCACCCCTGAGGAAAACTCCCTTTACGGACTTGCAAAAAAAGGCGAACTGCTGTTGGATATGGTTTATTTCGACTACTATGCCCCCTCTTATAAGGGCGCGGGACTTACCTGCATTGCGCTGAAGGACGGCGAAGGCAAGTGGGGCTATGTAGGCTCAGACGGAAAGACTATCGTAGAGTTCAAATGCGACGGCGATATGAGCACCTACAACGGTAGACTTATCGACGACGAAACAAAAGCTCACCCATTCCTGTTCACGGGAGATTATGTCCCCGTTTCTGTCAATGCTTCCTACGGATACTACGACATTGAGGGAAACTGCATAGTTCGTCCGGGAGAATTCGAGCAGGCAAGACCTGTTCATAACGGCAGAGCTTGGGTACGTCAGAACGGCTTATGGGGAGTAATCAAGCTGGGTGAAATAATCGAGGACGAGCCGACAAAGTTCGAGGACAGCTCCTCCAAGAGCGAAACGACTACCACTGTATCTACTTCAACCAGTACCTCAACAACCACCACAAGTCAGAGCGAGACATCTCCGTCATCTCAACCGGTTTCTGTCGATACAAGCATAGATACGGTATGGTCGTCGGACGACGGTACCGGCAGTCAGTCTCCGGTCAGCAGCGAAACGATCGTAAGCGATGATCCGCCTGTTACAGATCCTATCACAAATTCGGAACAGCCTATTGTAACGGCTTCGACGGAGCCTCAGCCTGCCGATCCGGTGCAATAAGAAATAATCGATTATCCGCTTGCAGAAATTCTGCGGGCGGATTTTTATGTATGCGTAAATACTTTTCGGATCGATCGCATCGGCCGGTTCCGGTATATCTCAAGTTTAATTCTTACCTGCACGGACAGAGTTACTTCAATGCGGAGGCGCCAAGGGACTGCACGCCTTTGATCCTTAGCGGATTATGTCCCATCGCAAATCCTCCGTTTTTGAATGCACATTATAGTGTGTCCGCTCGGCATTCATTCCGCTGATCGAAAATTTCTAGCTTTTCAGGCTATCTCCCAGCATTCTGACAAAACTGTCTCCTGCAATGCCGTTAGCGGTATAATCCCATTTTTCCAAAAGCTCATTTACGGCTTTTTGAGTGCCCTCACCGAAAATCTCGTTATCGTCAAGCTTCTGACTTATAAGCTTCTTTTCTTTTGCAATAATAAGCATCTGCTTGAGAGCAAGCACCCCTCTGTCCTTATCCCCGTATTTCCAGCCGGTGCTGTCAAGAATATTCTGAGTTTTACCGTATCCGTTGAGACCCTTTTCTAACATGATCGCAGGATAATCCTTATAAGAATAATCCATATCGCAGTTGCCGCTCACTCCGCTCACTTTACCTGTGGAGCTATACTGCCACATTCCGTAGCTGTCGGTATATGCAGGCGCGCTGACGTCAAAATGCGCTACCCAAACATCATATTTTTTTCGGCATTCTGCCGGCACCTTGTTTTTCAGAAAGTCCGCATAGCTGTAGATCGCGGCATAATATCCTTTGGTCTCCAGATAGGAGCAGAACGCGTTTATAATATTTCCGATGACGGTATTTGAGAGTCCCTGCTGAACGGCGTCTTCTATATCCATAGCAACAGGATATTCAAATTGTCTGTCTTTTATAGCCTCAAGAAACACCTTTGCCTCTGCCTCTGCCTGAGATGCATTGACGGCGTAGGAATACCAGTACGCGCCGACATTCAGACCTGCCGCCTTTGCATTGGTGTAATTTCTATCGAAATATTTGTCTTTTTGGGAAATAAATCTGCCGTAGCCTGCATTTATCATTACAAATTCGCAGCCTGCGGACTTTACCTTGCTGAAATCCACATCTCCCTGCCATTTTGAAACATCTATTCCCTTAATTGCCATTAATGTTACTCCCTTCTGAGTTTTCCTTTTCCGCAGACTGGGTACCAAAATAAAAACCGATAACTACGGTAAATATTGTGATAAATTGCTCTGCAGAAATTCTTCCGTTCAATGACAGCACGCTGAACACACCTGTCATCAGTATAGTTACTATACTTTTTACATTGATAAGTTTTGCTAATTTCTGTTTCACTTGAAAACTCTCCTTTCTGTTATACTTTAATGTTTTTGGCAGTCTCGTCAGATCTGACATCCGCCAATATTATATTATTCCTAACGGCTGACATTCGTTCTGAAGTGATTTTAATATTCAGCCTCCTTTCTCGGTTCTGAAATTCTAAACTGACATTTTAAAATAAAATCCCGCCATGGGGGAAACGTCCCTTGAGGACAGCAGTTAACGGACGCAAGGCAAGATTATACAGAACGTTTGTTTTATATATTATAGCACATGGATATTTATCTGTCAAGTATTTTGAAGAAAAAAGTTCAGAAATTCTAAAATAAGTGTGAAATTACTTGACAGCAGGAATTTATATGGTATAATTAGTTTATAAAGAAACATCAGAACGATAGATAACGGGAGGAAAACAGAATGAGTACATTTGCAGAAAATTTAAGGGCTGCAATGGAGGAAAAGCAAATCACCCAGTCGGAGCTTTGCAAGCGAACGGGTATTTCAAAATCCTTTGTCAGCCAATATCTTTCAGGGAAATTCAAGCCAAGAGAGGACAAGCTTACACTGCTTGCTCAGGCTCTTGACACTACCAAGGGCAGACTTATGGGATATGAAGGTCCGCGTGTTTACAAGAGCTATGAAACTGATAATCTGATAAAGGTCAGTGTTTACAGCGCTGACGAGCCTGATAATCCATGGAACTCTGTTTACATAACAGCAGATCCCGGGGAATATGTATTCTATATTTGCAGAGATGATAAGAACCGTCCGTTTGTGATGTCGGGGGATTATCTGCTGGTATCAATAGGAGAGATCGGTAAGGCGGGACTTTACGCTGTGAAAAAGAACGATAACTGCAAGATATATTTCAGAGAATTGGAAGACCCAAGACGGGAAGCGGGACTGACAGTAATAGGCAGAGTATGTGAAATACGCAGAAAATTATAAAAATAACAAACCGACATTTTCGTACTAAAAGAAATGTCGGTTTGTTGTTTTTTTTGGCGTCAACACACTACGGTCAATCCAGCCACATAAAGTTATTATCCGAATTAATAAAATCCACATTGTAAAGGAATATCACCTTTGTAATGTTATTTTCTCTAACATATTCTGAAACAGACAGTTCCTCCAAATGGTAATATCTCAGATCTATCATTGAAATATGCTTGTATTTATCGCAGAAATAAGGCATTACACTATTTGCGTAGCTGTCCTTGATAATAAGAATGTTCTCATCGCTCTCTCCCAGCGTTTCAATTTCCACAAGATCGAAATTTCCTCCCATAAAGGTTTTGTACTTATCCTTTACATCTTTAAAGCTGTCATCGAAAAGTTCTGTTCTAGTGATATTTTCTGCTGTTGCCAATTCCATATTGTCTCCGCCGTCGCCTGAGTAATTGACAGTTATCTCGTTATCGGGGTTCGTACACAGGTGAACCTCGTCGCTTTCCGTTATGAAAAACGGAGCCTTTGAATACAAAGTACCGTAAAAGCCGTCAAGCGTTTCAACGCTGTATTTTACCTCTGGAACTGTCTCGCTCATAGCATTCATAAGTCCGTCAAACGCCGTTTTTGCACCCTCTGCCGTCCAATGATGATCTGTTTTATAGAATATCTGATCACCTCTGTCATTGGCTGCTTTAAGATCGTCATAAGCACAGTAAAAGTTTATATCTTCGGAAAGTCTCTCCTCAATTCGTTTTATGGTATCAAGCTGATCGTCTGTCTGGTTAACAGCAGGAAGCTTATCCGACAGCACCGATATGGCATTGGGAGCAAGCATAAAGCTTATCTCCGCGCTGTCTCCCAGCGTTTCTGAAAATTCGTTGAGCGCGTCTATGTTTTTGTCTACAAGAGCGGAATTCTCCTGATAGTCCTGAAGATAATAACCGTCCTCAGCAAAATACACGCCGTTCTGATAGGACTTCAGCATCAGCCTGTCCATACCTGTTTTAAGGGATACCAGAGCGTCCTTCATAAACACCTGATCGGACATATAAGTCTCAATATCTGCGGTATAATCTCCGCTTTTAAGCCTTTCAAATGTAAACTCTGGCGCCTGACTGAGCTTTCTGTTTTCCATATCGGAAAAATCTCTGTCCGGACTTATTATGCCCGCTATGGCAAACCCAAATATCACCGCAAGAAAGCATACCGCTGTAATACCGTACCCTATTTTATTGCCAAGTGACATTTTTTGCGTTACAGAAGGCTTGTCGTTTATCTTTATATCATCCATTTATCCCGCCTCCTAAAATCTGAAATACAAAAACGGGTTAAATGAATTTCCCGCAAGATACGCCGTACACACGATCAAAAGAACAACGCTTGAAACAGGCACACAAACGCAGTTATAAAGTGCAGGCTTATCCCTTGAAATGCTGTGACCGATCTTCTTTACCAGCGGAGTTGACAGTATAGCCAGCAATATCAGAAGTACAGCGTTCTGAGCCAGCCAGAAAACGGTCTGACGATTTATCAGCGGCAGCCCGCCCAAGCCAAACATATTCTTAAAATTCTGCACAAGCGCCGAACTGTCCTCAAAAGCGAAAATTCCCCAGCCTATGACTATAAGTAAAAGCGCATAGACATGTCTCACAAGCGCGGGAGTCTTTCGGACAGCTTTAAGCAGAAACGTTTTTTCCATAAGCAGGATAGCTCCGAAATATACGCCCCACAGCATAAAGTTCCAGTTTGCTCCGTGCCAGAAGCCCGTTAAGAACCATACTATCATAATGTTCAGGCACTGACGGAATTTACCTTTTCTGTTTCCGCCCAGCGGGATATACACATAGTCTCTGAACCAGCTTGACAGAGAGATATGCCAGCGCCGCCAGAATTCAGTGATACTGTCGGAAACGTAGGGGTGATCAAAGTTTTCCAGAAATTCAAATCCGAACATTTTTCCAAGACCGATAGCCATATCGGAATACCCTGAGAAATCAAAATATATCTGGAATGTATAGGCAATTATACCCAGCCAGCTTGCCACGACGCTCAGCTCGCTCTGCGGCGTATTGGATATAGTCTCGAATAAAGCGCCTATGTTATTTGCAAGAATAACTTTTTTGCCCAGACCGATACAGAAACGCCTTACGCCGTCAGAAAAATGCTCCAGACTCTCATTACGCTGAGAGAGCTGTTCGGCAATGTCTTTATATCTTACGATAGGACCTGCGATAAGCTGCGGAAACAGCGCAACATAGGTCGCAAGGTTCAGGAAATTCTTCTGACTTTTTACCTCTCCTCTGTAAACGTCGATAACATAGGAAAGAGTTTGAAAGCTGTAAAAGGATATACCGATCGGCAAAGCAAGTCCCATAAGCTTTATATCAGTACCCATGATCCCGTTTGCAGCTCCGATAAAAAAGTCAGTATACTTGAAAAACAGAAGAAGCCCTATATTCCACACCACTGCGATAAGCGTTGCTATAAACGGAATTTTTCCGCATTCCTCGCCCCCTCGGGTCTTGTCCGCAAACAGACCGGTAACATACGCCACAGCCGTAGACGCTATCATCAGCGCTACATAAACAGGTTCGCCCCATGCATAAAACACAAGGCTGAACACAAACAGCACCAAATTGCGCAACGCACGGGGAACGATATAATATGTTATCAGTACAAGAGGGAGAAAGGCAAAAAGAAATGTAATTGAAGAAAACAGCATTTGATTTTTTCCTTTCAGTAAGTCTGAAATTCAGTAAGTCTGATAATTACGTTACGTCTGAATCAGCCGATAATTTCTTCAGCCTTTGAATTATCACCCGAAATACAGAGATATACGCAGGTGCCGTCAACCTTTAAAACGGGACTGTCAAGCTTCGGAGCCTGTTCGGGATTATAGTCGGTAAAGGTATTCTTCTGAGCTTCGATCCTCGTTTCAAGAGCGGACTTTATTTCGTCAGCGGCAGCTTCGTCCGCAGCCTCAAAGCAGGCGATCTCCTCGGGAGTCGCGCCCGATGAGCTGATGTAAATTTTACAGCTTGTGTATTTATCTTCTGAAATTCCCATTATCTTCTGTATTTTCTCGCCCTCAAGCTCGATAAGCTCGTCGTCGAAAGAAATATCGGATTTCAGCTTGTCCGCTGTTGCGGTAACATCGGCGGTCTTAGCGTCCGCGTCAGCCTGTTCAGCCGCAGATACGTTTCCGCTCTCTGTTTCACTGTCGTTATCTCCGCCGCATGAGGAGAAAGCGCAGGCAATCGTCATAACTGCAAGTACCATACAAATAAGTCTTTTAAAATTCATTTTAATTATCCTTTCCATTTGAAATCAAGTGTTATCAATGATGTAATTCTGCCAGCGCAGACAGTATTCACTGTTAAGGTGAACACCGTCAGTTGACGCCTCCTCAGGCAGATAGCCGTTCTCGTCCTCTACGGCGGCAGAGCAGTCAAGATAATATACTCCAAGCTGTGCCGCTACCTCTGAGATAGCCTGACTGAATGTCTTAGCATTGGCATTGTTTACTGACTCGCCCTCTGCATCCTTGGAAGCCGTTACGGGAAGAATACCCAGACAGTATATCTTCGCCGACGGCTGAAGCTCCGCAATTTCGGAAACGAGTTCAGAATAATGCTCCTTAAAGGTATCTATATAGGGCCAGCCCATTTCGTTTGTACCGAAAGCTATATAAACTCTTCCGTACTGTTTCTGAGCAAGGGCGTCGGGTATAGTTCCGTAGTTTCCGTTTTCAAGAGTTATATCCGCGCTTGTCAAAGCTGTATCAATGTTCAGTCCCACTGCACACAGGAACGTTGCCTTCGGCTTATCCGTGCTGTTCATCATACCAACGGTTCTGGAGTCGCCTATAAACACAGCGTCTGACAGATCGTCCTCCGTATCGGCAGACTTAGAGTAATCTGACGCGCTGTTTATTTCAGCCGCACTGCTTTCCTCAGTACTTTCTGAGGCTTTATTATCTTTATTTTTATCGGACCCAGAACTGTCCGCTTCAGACGAGCTTTCAGGCTTGGCAACAGAGCTGTTTGGGTTCCCTGCCGCTGCCGCCTTGTCCTCCTTGACAGCATAGACAGACCAGCCTACGGTAAACAGCATACAGCCAAGACAAAGCGCTGTTATGAAATTCTGCTGAGCGCGCACCCGATTTTTTCGCTGACGTGCAAGCTTTGCGTTGTTATCCTGATCCATATTTTACCTATCCTTAACATACGAATTGAAAGCGGAAAATTCCGCAGACTAATATTATATTAATCATAACACATTTCTATACTTATTTCAAGTGATTTTTTATCCAAACTTAAATTATTTTTTATCGGTATAATACGACACAAAGCTATTATATGCAAAATCACGGAGAATAACCGTTGTTATCCTCATTCTGACATTTTCCCTGTACGGCGGCTATGACTGACAGCGCCTCGCCCGCTAATTGTAAAATCGCAGAAAGATATTCCAGTTCGTCGGGAGTACGTCCCTCCGCTATAGCATTGGCAAGGGAAACGGCAAGCAGGTTCATTTGCTGACCGTAGGCAAGACCTCCGTCAAGGCAGAATTTGTTACTCATTTTTACATAGTCCTTTCTGTTATTTGGCAAACAATAATATTGACCCTTGATATATTCTATTCTCCTCGGTATAAAACGTTACCTCTGTGGCAAAATAGAGAAGAAAAACGAAAGGACTGATCTTATGGAATTCTCCGATATATGGCACACTCTTTATGCTACTCTCGGCTCTATTATCATAATGTTTCTTTTAACGAAGCTTATGGGCAACAAGCAGATTTCTCAGCTCACGCTGTTTGACTATATCAACGGTATAACCATAGGCTCTATAGCGGCTGAAATGGCAGTATCAGATGAAGTTCAGGATCTATGGCAGCCTGCCATAGCGATGACCGTATATGCGCTTATAGGACTGCTTTTCTCCATAGTGACAATGAAATCCATGCGCTGCCGCAGGTTCATAGCGGGCAAGCCCTTACTTCTTATAGAACACGGTAAGCTTTATCCCAGAAATCTGAAAACTGCAAAGCTTGACATAAACGATTTGTTTATCAGGGCAAGGTCTGCCGGATATTTTGATATTACCAAGATAGATTATGCAATATTCGAAAGCAACGGTTCGATCTCCTTTATGCCAATGGCGAAGGACGCTCCGCTTACGCCCTCGGATCTGGGATATGACAAGGAAAGCGACAAGCTTAATGTCAATCTGATAATGGACGGAATTATTATGGAGGACAATCTGAAGCACATTGGTAAAGAGGAGAAATGGTTACAAAAGAAGCTGCGGGAGCAAGGCTATTCCACAGCAGAACAGATTTTTCTTGCTGTCATTGACAAGGACGAAAATCTGACATTATTCCCACAGTCAGACGTTAAGAATGACAAGCTTTATTTTGATTGATTTTTATGTGTATCGCTGTCGTCAGGATAGTCGGATATTATCAGTCAGTAACAGCTGAATTTGCTATGCTTTTTGAAACTGCGGTCATTGGCTTAATTGTTTGAAATAGTCATAAGTTTGACTAAATTACAGACGGCGCACATCTATCGAAGTTGATAGGTCATGCGCCGTTTATTTTACTTTCTGTTCAGGATATTCTGCTCATGCGGGATCCTGCCGGAGCAGCGCCGAAGGCTCCGCATGCCCTTTGGTTCTTCCCCTTACTTTTGTGTGAATTCTTTCAGCTTTGCCGCCAGCTCAGATACGGGCAATCCTACGACATTGAAAAAATCACCGTTTATTTTTTCCGCAAACAATGCGCCTTTGCCTTGTATGCCATATGCTCCTGCTTTATCCATTGGCTCGCCGGTTTTGACATAATCACATATATCCTCGTTACTGAGTTTTCTGAACGTTACATCGGTACTTACGCTGAATGACATTTTATTTACTCCGCAGGAGATCGTTACGCCTGTTATTACCTGATGTGTTTTCCCCGACAGCATTCTGAGCATTTGCGATGCGTCCTGCTCGTTCTCGGGCTTACCAAGCACTTTTCCGTCGCTGAGCACAATAGTATCGCAGCCGATCACCAATGCATTGCGGTAAACCTCTGCAATACAGCCGCATTTTATCCGAGAGAGATATTCTGCTGTCGCCTCGGGCTTTATATCCTCTGGAATATCCTCCTCACAGTCAGAGGGTATTACTCTGAAGTCCCTGCAAATAAGACCCATAAGCTCTTTGCGTCTGGGAGAGGCTGAGGCAAGTATAACGTCATACTCCGACAATAAATTCTCTATACTCATTTTTTCTCCTTATAGTATGTCTGAATAATCTGATGAATCATCAGACGGAGCGGTGGTTACTACAGATTGTTCCTCGGGTATCTCAGTAGCCGCCACTGATATGGTTTCGTCCGGTATAACGGCAGCAGGGGCTGTCGTAGTCACAGTACTATCCGATGAAGCAGGCATATCAGCAGCACTGCTGTCATCATCATCGGTCTTGATGCCGCGTTGTACGGCTTTTTCATTAACATCTGAGAGTTCCAGATAGGTATCTATATAGTAATGGAACAAAATCTGATCGTATGTCCAACCGTGCCTTGCATAAAGACATGCACCCCATTGAGACATTCCAACGCCGTGTCCCCAGCCATAGGAAGTGAAAGTGAAGGTGCCGTTCTTAAAGGAAATTTCCATAGCATTTGATTTAACGCCGAACAGGTTGCATAGCATTATTCCCGTACAGCTCAGTTCGGTATGCCCGTTGATAGTTACATCGCCTATATATTTACCGCTGTGTACTTCCTCAATAATAAACCACTTTGTCACGTCGTCTGACAGTTCAATATCGAATTTATCCTCAAGGATGACCCTGACCTCCTCCTTTGAGTAGGTCTTTTCTAGTCCCCAGTTGGGATCCTCTTCGTCATATTCGCTTTTTACGCATTTCAGATATGGATAATCTACGCCCCATATATCCTTGGAGGTAGTAGAATATCCCGCTGTGGAGGCAGAATAGACTGCGTCGATGATTTTTCCGTTGTACATAACAGTCTGCCCCTCAACCGAGCTTACAAGTGCGTCCATTTTTGAGGAATAGCCTGTTTTCAGTCCCACTGTAGGCTTAAGACCGGCGTTGTCGTTAAATCTAATATAAGAATACGCCGCAACGATCTGAGCCTTAATGGCCTCATCGCCCCAGCTCTCGCCTATTTCGTTGTTAACCATTTGACAGAGCAGCTCGTGACCGTTAAGAGTTTGAGTTGTTCCTGAGATCTCATCATAAACTGTATAATACTCGTCTGCCACACTTCTTGTGGCGGTAAAATTGACCGGATCTCTCAGCTCAGGCTCATAAATCTCCGTTTTATCAAGCGGAAATTCTACCGTAAAGTCGTCCGGATCAAGAGCGTCCAACGCCTCGGAAGCCTCGCCCTTTTCTGCAAATTCATAGTCGCATATAGCGGCCTTTTTAAATTTCATAAAATCATACACATCCACAGCCGACACTGTATCCGCCGCAAGCTCATCGGCTGCGGGAACTGCCGCCGCATTCACCTGCTGAGACTGTACCGCAGTTACTGGAGCGGCTACAGGCTGCTGTGTTTTATTGTCGTTAAAAGAGCTGTCAGTGAGCATGAGCATACCGATGCACCAAACTACAGCAGTGCCCGCCGCAAAACGTCCCGCATGAACGGCGGCTTTTTTCAGAACAGGGTTCATCATTAAAATTCCTTTTCCAAATCTCCGTTTTAATTCCTTCTGATTAATAGTCTTATAGTATAAGTTTACCAAATCAACAAAAAAAGTCAAGACAATGTATATTTATGTCCTGACTTTTTGTATGTTCTACCAACATTCAGCAAAAACTTAATGTGTATTTTGCATATTTTATACTAACATCAGCTTACAAATGTACGCTTGATCTGCTATATGCATTACCAGTTTTTAAAATATCTCTGACCGTCAAGCTCAAAACAGAAGTTCAGAGTTTCAAACCAAGCCGCTGTTGAAGCTCCGCAATACTTAGGCGCATAGTAGAAAATAGCGCCGTTTGTGTTGTCCTCGCCCTCTAAAGCTCTCTTAGCGCAGTCGATAGTGTTCTGCGTAGGTGTCTTGGTACGGTTGTAATAGCTGGTAATAGCTGTGAACTGGTTCGGAGCGGTAAGCACACCCTCAATGGTATTGGGGAACTGGCTTGACTTCACTCTGTTAATAACCACATTTGCAACAGCGATCTTACTGCCTTCGGAGCAATTGCCTACCTCGCCCTGAAGAACATAGCAAAGCATTTCAAATTCCTCGTCCGTGTAGCTGATAACTGCATTGTCGGAAGTACTTTCCTCCGTCTTGGACTTAGTTGTTGTAGTTGTACTTTCGGCTTTTGCTGCTGTCTGAGTTTCCGCAGCGGTTGTAGTTTTCTTAGTTGTTGTGGCTGCAGCCTTTGTTTCTGTTTTCTGAGCTGTAGTGGTTGCAGCAGTCTCGGTCTTGGCAGACTCAGGAACAGTCTCTGTAAGGAATTCAGCCATTACATATCCCTCTGTCTCGCCGTACTTAACGGCATACCAGCCGTCAGAGGTTTTTCTGCTTGCGATAACCTCGTCGTCCCTGTCGAGGATCGCGAGTACATCTGAGCTTTTATCTGCCTTTGCTCTTAGATTTACAATGTCTGTCGCATAAAGCTTAACATTGTCAAGCGTTTCGTCGGCAGCCTTTGAAGTTGTAGTTTTTTCTGTTGTTGTTTCCGACGCCTTAGTTGTAGTTTCTGCTTTAGTTGAAACTACCTGGGCTAATTCATACTCGTTGATACTTGCTTTTCTCCAATTTACCGTATCAAGCGCAGTGTATGTATTTTCGGTTCTCTCGGTTACGGTTGTAGTGGTCACTTCTGCAGCTTTTGTTTCTTTGCTGTTTTCGGTATCGCGAACCTGACCTACAAGTCCGCAAACGCTGATTGTACCGATCGTCAGTACGCACAGTGCGCCGCTGCCCAGCATTGTTCCTACTTTCCTGATTGACGGCTTAGCTGCCTTACGGCTTGCGTCTCCAGTTTTTTTCTGCTTCATTATTTATCACATTACCTTTCCGACAGTCCAAAGTCAGCGCTGCTGTCTAAAAGACCGTCTGTCTGTGACCGTGAGAAAAATCACAGATTATAAAATTTTACGCCTGTGAGAATAAGGGAAACAAAGTACCCAAGACGTAATAAACAAAACAAATCGTCGGCGGCTTAATAAGCCCAGCCGAAATCCTTTTTGGTGTTACCGTATATATCTCTCCAGCATTTGGGGAAGTATACGTCCTTATTGTCCTTGTCCTTATAGGACTCTATGATATAGTCAAGATTATCGTCAGCCGTCATCTTCTTTGCTACGATTACCCACCTTAAATCAGAAGTCTCATTAGAGCAGGTTGAAAGAGTGATATACTTGTCGTCCGCCGAACACTCAATATCATTTGAGTACCATGAACGCTTTGTAATTTCCTCATACCAGCCCTCAAAGCTGTAATCTCCGTCGTCAAAGTATCTGTATCCGTTGTACACGAACAGATTGCCGTCGTCCTGATTTTCGTAAATATTCGCAACAAAGCAGCTTACGATAACGTACTTGCAGTTATTGTCATAAATTGTGTTAAACTCTATCACGGGATATTGTTTCAGGAAATCCACACCCTTTTTATATTCCGCAAGATGTGTAAAAGATGTTCCCACATATCTCATGTGATGTCCGAAGATCGTGATGTTATCCGACTGTCCGTCCTCATTGATCGTCGCCCATGCGTCAGCAAAAATACTTCCCGACTCATAGTATTCCTTATCAAGATTTTTATAGAGATAATACTTATTGTCAGAACCCTGCAAAACAGGGAAATTGATATATTCATCTCCGCTTGAATTAGTAAAGCCCGGTATCTTTATCCAGCCTACAACATCTTCGTTGCGTTCAAGGAGCTTTTTTGCCCATTCCTGAACCTCGCGGTTCTTTTCGGAACTTTCAGGACTTGCGATATCAACATCTCCGCCCGTTTCCTTGGTATAATCAACATTGTCGCTGAAATCAGGCTCATAGGTCTCTACTACCTGCTGAATGTAGCTTTTGTCCTCCTCGTCAGCCTGAAGAAAATCTCTGAGCTGATTAAGCGAAACGGCAAACAGAAATATGGAAAACATAAAAATTATTTTCCTTACGATCTCGCCCCTGCCGTCGCCCCTCCATGGGAGAAAGTACTTTACAAATCTGATAAAGAAATTGGAATTATCCTTTTCGGTTAAGTTCATTGTTTCATTTGACATTGCCATTAGTTCCTAACCTCGCCTTTCCCGGTCTCACACAGCTCCATTAACATCTCCAGAGCCTTAACGGTTGTCAGCAAACGAATTTTTCTTCTTGTCAGATTTTCATATTCTTTATAAAGCCTGAGTTCCCGCACGATTTCCTTATCCTTACTTCTTACGGAAACGTAAACCGTACCCACAGGCTTTTCTTCAGTCCCTCCGTCGGGACCTGCAAGACCTGTTATACCGATCGCATGATCGGAGCCGAACAGTCTCATTGCGCCCATGCTCATCTCAGACGCAGTTTCGGAAGAATAAACCGTATACTGTTCAAGGGTCTTCTCACTTACCCCCAATAGCTTTTGCTTTATTTCCTCCGTGTAAGAGCAGATACCGCCCGGGAAGATTTCAGACGCGCCCGGCACCTCCGTAATGGACTGTGCAACCATACCGCCCGTACAGCTTTCCGCTGTGGACACAGTCTGTCCGCTCTTTATCATATATTTTACTACACTTTTTGTAATAATGTCAATACTTTCTGTTACCATTTTGTCATCTTCAGCAAATTTCACAGCAAAAAATCCTCCTTTTACTTATATATTGCACATAAAAAAACGTCCTATTTTGAACGTTTTATTAACTCGACAATTTACGCAAACTAAAAAACAAAACTTTTGAGTCCGGATTATGTTACAAATTTGTTACCTCTTATAAGATAAAATGTTTATTTTCCCTTTATCGCAGGTTCAGAAAAATCCCCGCAAAATGGGGATTTTCGAAAAAATATGACAATTTTCGCATTTTATATAAGTACAAAAAAGCGTACTTAAAATTTAAAAAGCGGTAACAGCGTAACTTGTTTGTAACCGTTTTCCTTTCAGTCATTCTTGATAATATACGAATGAGTTTCGCTTACAGCCTTTCGGATCAAAGGCTCAAAATCGTAGGAGTTCTGAGCAGTCTCTACCTCCGCAACTGTTGGACGGGTCTTGGGGTGCTTCGGTGTAAACACAGTACAACAGTCTTCATAAGGGAGAATTGACGTTTCAAATGTATTTATCTTCCTTGCTATTTCCACTATCTCTGATTTATCCATACCTACGCACGGTCTGAAAACCGGCATTCGGCAGGCGGCGTCGGTACATACCATAGCGTACATAGTCTGACTTGCAACCTGACCGAGACTTTCTCCCGTCACCAACGCCTGAATATCCTCTGATTCTGCTATACGCTGGGCGATCTCCATCATAAGCCGTCTCATAAGGATAGTGAAGAGCTCCTCGGGGCAGTTATCTCTGAGAGTTTCCTGAATTTCGGTAAATGGCACACAGTGAAATCTGATATCTCCGCAGTAGGAGGTCATAAGCTTTGCAAGCTTTTCCACTTTCATTTTAGCTCTTTCCGAGGTATAAGGAGGAGCCTCAAAGTGTATAGCGTCGATTACAGCACCTCGTCTTGCCATCATATAGCCTGCTACAGGTGAGTCTATTCCTCCCGAAAGCAGCAGCATTGCCTTTCCGCTTGAACCTACGGGTATTCCGCCTGCGCCGTCTGTCTGACCTGCGTGTACATAAGCATTCTGTTCTCTGATCTCAACTATTACCGTCACATCGGGATTATGAACGTCAACCTTTAAGTGCGGAAAACGTTCCAGTATCGCGCCGCCCATTTCTCTGCATATATCGGGTGACTTCAGCGGGAACCTTTTATCTGAACGCTTTGCGTCAACCTTAAATGTTCTTGCCGTTTCCATTTCTTCTCCAATATAGTCGAGAGACTTAGTAAGTATTTCGTTCATATTCTTTTCAAGAATACAGCAGCGGCAAATTTTGGCTATACCAAATATTTTGGAAAGCTTGTCAACCATTTCGTCAACATCGCAGTCCTCACCGATCGGTTCAATGTACAGCGTTGACTGTGCTTTAGTTATTCTGAACTGACCGCAGTTTCTTAGCCTGCGCTTAATTGTTTTTACCATCATGCTTTCAAATGTGCTTTTATTTAAACCCTTAAGGGCAATTTCTCCGTATTTGCAAAGAATAATTTCATTCATGGAATTTAACTCCTTTTTCGATTTTTTATGACTTTTTTCGATGTCTTTATATATAATATAGTATAAAATGTTTGTTCCCTTTTTATAGCTTCAATCTAGCCAGCTTTTTCTGCGCTTCTTCTATTGCCTCAATTAGTCTGTCAACGTCCTCTTTAGTGCTTGAAACAGAAAAGCTTACTCTTATGGTAGTATCTAAATTCTGTGCAGGTATTCTGAACTCCTGCAATACCCCGCTTTTTTTTCCCTTTGAGCAAGCAGAACCGCTGGAGACAAATACGCCTTTTTCTTCGAGAAAATGCAGAAGGACCTCGGATTTTAAAAATTTTACGGATATACTGTTCACATACGGAGATTTATCCTCGGCATAATTGACTGAGATTTCTCCGTTTTCGGCACATTTATCAAAAAGATATTTTTCCAGTTCGCGCATTTTTTCAAGATTTGCGGAAATATTATACATAAGCTCGTCAACCGCTGCACCGAAACCGCTTATTAATGGTACGCTCTCCGTACCCGATCGGAAGCCTTTTTCCTGTCCTCCGCCCAGCATAAACGGAGGAATATGAAGTCCCTTTCTGACATACAGCGCGCCTATTCCTTTCGGAGCGTATATTTTATGTCCGCTGACGGAAAGCATATCCGCGCAAAGCTTTTTCGTCTTAACGGGTAATTTCATAAAGCCCTGAACGCAGTCGCAATGGGTAATGACCTCGGGATATTTTTTCTTTATCATTGAAAAAGCCTTTTCCACAGGCAAAATCGCTCCTGTTTCGTTGTTGACCAGCATACAGGATACAAGAAAAGTATCGTCAGTAACAGCGGAAAATATGTCCTTTTCGGAAAATTTTCCATTTTCGTCAGGTGATATCCTTATAACCTCACAGCCCAGCTTTTCAAGCTCGTCAATGGGACGTGCAACTGCGGGGTGCTCAACAGTAGTGGTAACAACGCGTTTTTTGCGTTTCCCTTGAGACTTATATGCTCCGAAAATTGCGGTGTTGTTACTTTCCGTAGCACCCGAGGTAAAAAAAATTTCCTCGGGAATGCAGCCGAGTGCAGAGGCAATGATCTCCCTTGAACGGCTGACGGACAGCTCCGCGTTCAGCCCTGCCTTGTGCAAAGACGAAGGATTTCCGAAATTTTCAAGTCCGCTCATGACCGCTGAACAAACGGCAGCGGAAGGTTTTGTAGTAGCGGCATTATCGAGATATACCAAAATAATTCAAATCCTTTCATAAAGCTGATATAACAGCTTAAAAATACAATTATAATAATTATAGCATATATTAAAGAAATTTGCAATTACTTTGGAATAATCGGCAAAAAAAAGCAGAAAATATTTGTGAAACATATCTTATTGTACCAACTAAAGCCTGAAATTTCTGCTTATATAACATATATCTTCAGTATCTAGTTAGTGCATCAATAACTCAAAATAAATCGAAAAGGAATGATCAAAATGACTATAACCAGAAGAGGATTGATAAGATTATGCTCACTGACGATTGCCGCTGTGGCAGCTCTGGGAGTGAGAAATATCCAGCTTATGAAAGATGTTGATGACGCTCAGCGGACTGTTGTGTACAACTATTCAAGAGCCGTAGAGGACTTGGCGGACTCCTGTGACAATCTGTCTGCAGCATTGGAAAAGCAGCTTTATGCAGGCACAGGAGCAATGCACCAGAGTCTTGCTGTCGAGCTTTACAAAGAGGCATCTGCTGCAAAGGCGGCGCTTTCACAGCTTCCCATTGCCGAGCTTAATCTTGAAAACACCTATAAATTTCTGTCTCAGGTTGGAAACTATTCCCTTGCAGTTTCTCAGAAGCTTATGAACGGCGGGGAGATCTCCGATGAAGAATACACGAATATGACCGCGCTGTACGATTATTCCAAAAAGCTGTCCGAAGATATGTGGACTCTTGAGGGAGCATTGTCAAGCGGAGGCTATTCTTTCACCAAAGCCAAAAATTCACTCTCCGAAAACGAGCCGCCTTATATTACCGACGGATTTTCGGATTTTGAGGAAACCTTTGACAACTACCCCAGCCTGATCTACGACGGACCATTCTCCGATAATATTCTTGAAAAGACCCCGAAAATGACCTCAAATGCGCAGGAGGTCACAAATGACAAGGCGCTGCAAAAAGCGGCTATGGCTCTGAATGTCAACACCACTACGCTGACAAAATCTGACGATGTAGAGGGAAATATGCCTGCATGGAGATTTTCTGACGACAGTTATACTATGTCCTGTGAGGTGACCAAAAACGGCGGATATCTTTCATATCTGCTGAAAATGAGAGCTGTGGACAGCAGTAATATCGACAAAGACACGGCTTTGCAAAGCGCAGACGATTTTCTCGATTATCTGGGTATTCTCTCAATGGAGGAGACCTACTACGAGATAGAGGGCAATGTTATGACGGTAAACTATGCGTTTTCAGATCTGGGCACAAGGGTTTATCCCGATCTTGTAAAGGTATCAGTGGCTATGGACAACGGAGAAATTCTCGGCTATGACGCAAGAGGATTTTTGGTAAATCACACCGAAAGAAGCTATCCCGAAGATCTGTTTTCAGAGATACAGGCTGAACAGCTCGTTTCGCCTAAACTTACGATTTCCTCACAGAGACTGGCAATAATTCCAACCGATAATCTTGAGGAAAAGCTGTGCTACGAATTCACATGCAAGGCGGAAAACGGTCGTAATGTTCTGGTATATATAAATGCTGAAACAGGAGAGGAAGAGGACATTTTGATTCTTATTGAAAGCGAATCCGGTACTCTTGCAGAGTAAAATTCTAATATAAAAACTTAAGGAGGAACCCAAAATGCAGAATTTCAAAACATCAAGAACAAGAGAAAACCTTATGAGAGCCTTTGCGGGTGAAAGTCAGGCAAGAAACCGCTACACTTTCGCCGCACAGCAGGCTAAGAAATCAAACCTTTATGTGGTTTCTGCACTGTTCAAGTTTACGGCTAATCAGGAAAAGGAGCACGCGCAGATCTTCTACAATCACCTCAGCAGCGAAGCGGGAGAAACCATTCATATTGACGGCGGTTACCCTGTGGACATTTCAAACAAGATATGCGATCTGCTGAAAATGGCTAATCATAACGAATATGAGGAGTTCGGCGACGTCTATCCTGCATTCTCTGCTATCGCCAGAGAAGAAGGCTTTGCGAAGATAGCTCAGGACTTTGCTAATATTGCGAAAATTGAAAAAACACATGGAGACCGATTTGAGCGTTTCCATAAGCTTATGACTGAAAACAAGCTTTTCCGTTCAGACGAGCCGGAAACATGGGTATGTCTTAACTGCGGATATATCCTTGAAGGAACATCCGCTCCTGAGAACTGTCCTGTATGCGGAGTAGATCAGGGATACTTTATCAGACTTTCAATGGCAAGCTGGGGCGAGTGTCCAAAGGGCTGTCAGTAAACTGAAAAAAGCTCAACGGAACGAAATGAAAGGTCAGCACAAAACTATAATGTGATAAAAAAAGCGGAGGGTCAAGCCCGCCGAAATCCCCATACCAACGGCACGAAATCATAAGCGAAAGCGTACTGATGAGAAGTTACAAAAGACGGCGCACATCTATCGGGTTTGATAGATGTGCGCCGTCTTGCCCTGAACAGTTAATTCCGTAGGAATTTGCATATTTCAAATCACCATGCCAACATAAGTAGGTATACCCTCAGCAGTACTAATCCCCAACAAAGTCAATAATGACCGCAGATCAAAACCGACTTCCGCTCTATTGACATTAGTCCCACAAGCTTGTATAATATTAACATACTATAAATCGGAGGCTGATAATTATGCTTATACAGTTTGATAAAACAGAAGAAACGATCACGCCCAATTTCAAAGGCGGAGAGCTTTACTTTGCGGCTAATACATATTTTGACGGTATAAACCGCATTATGCGCGGCAGGCTTATCCCCGGGGCTACGATTGGAATGCACGCTCACGAGGGCAGCTGTGAGATCGTATATATTCTGTCCGGAAAAGGCAAGGTTATTTATGACGGCGAGGTCATTCCTCTTACAGCAGGGGACTGCCACTACTGTCCGCAGGGACACACGCACAGCTTGATAAATAACAGCGATGAGGATCTGATATTCTTTGCTGTTGTTCCGAAGCAGTGATTTGGATACGCTTGAGTTATCCCGAAAGTCGGCGCACATCTATTAAATCCGATAGATGTGCGCCGACTTGCCTTTATTATATTCGTTTGATATGTTTCTCTCCTGTGAGAGCGAACGGACTATATCCAGAGTCCACAAGCACCGCGGCTTGACCAGTACCTTTTTGACAAGTACTTTATAGTTTTATTGCTTTGCGCCGCAATGTATACAGAATTTCATATTCTGCTCAATCGGTTCACCGCAATTTTTACACTTATTCTCTAATGCTTCTGTACTTTGGTCTTTTTCCTCTTTGCTTTCGGGAAGCTCTATTTCTGCGCTTACAGCCTCCGCGCCGCCGTGCTTTTCGGGACGCTCAAATCCGTTGTCCCCGTTGTTCTCATTACCCGCGCTTTCTTCCGCAATAAACGGAGTCTGCGCCGCCGCAGGCTCAGCGTTGTCGGGAATTATCCCCTGTGCATTATTATCCTGCTGTTTTTCCGCAACGGGAGAATACTGATACGCAGTATTCTGCACAGCCGTATCAGACTGAACGTTCTTTTGTTTTTTTACTGCGGGTACTCTTACCTCAAATTCCTCGCAGGAAAATCTGCCCATTACCACAAGTCCCGCTATAAGCATTAAAAATGCGGATAGCACGGGAAGTACATATATCCCCAGATTCACAAGCTCTCTCATTCGGTATGTATCCGAGCCAACTTTAAAAGCGTTTGCCACAGAACCGCTCTCAATAATTTCGATAATTTCAATAACAGGCTGAACCGCAAGCAGAACAGGTATGCATACTGCCAATGCGGGATATTCCCTGCCCAATCTTTTCTTTCTTACCGAGGAAGCTGCGACTGTGAACATTATAAAGCAAAAAACCCCCATAATGATCGCATTCTCATAAAGCTCCACAAACTCTGTGAAATTATTTGCAAAGAATCCGATAGTACCTCTGCCAAACATCGCGTTGTATATCAGCGAAGCCGACACCTCAGTCAGCGCCGCCCCCAGCGACAGCAAAAAGGCGATAAAAGTCAATACGCACAGCGCTGCTCCTCCGTTGGTGAGTTTCTTTTTGTAGATTTTCTCCATTTTTAAAGTTCCGCTATTTTCCATTTCAATACAATCCTTTCTCAAGCTCGCAGTATAATAAATATTTACTTTAAACTAATCATATCCTAAATTGGGTCTGATGTCAACAGCGATTTATGTCTCATCTTCTCTGTTTTTATCAAAATCAAAATCGTCTCCGAGAATTTCTCTCAGCGCCTTGTCAGTTTCAGATTTCAGATCTCTTTTTATAGATTTTTTCTTGTAAACAGAAGCTTTTTCCGCATTTTCTTCAGACATTGCCTTTTCCAGAATATCCTCCAGTGACGGAACGTTATCGTCAGTTTTATCCAACTCTTGTCCCTCCTGAGGTTCAAACTGAGCAATTATGCTTTCGGCAATAGTCTCGTCTGAAGTATCCTCTGATTTTACCTCTGCAGTCGAATTTTGCCTGCCGCTGATTTTTGCAATAAGCTTTTTCATATATTTTCCCTTTTTATACTCAAATATAAAAATCATTATAAGAGCCAGCAGACCAAAAACGGTTATAACAAGTGAAAATCTCCAGTAATTAGGCGAAAACTTCATCGTTATCTCATTTTTACCTGCCTCCAGAGGGATTGTAATAAGACTGTCAAGAGACTTTCCGGGAGTAACGGCTTTGCCGTTCACGCTGACAGACCAGCCGTCCTCATAAGGGATAGTGGTGAAAAGAACATCGCCGTCGTTATCCGCTGTGACAGTTCCTGTGAGATTTGTATCGGAAAACTCTGTTATCTCAAAGCTTCTTTCCTGCAAAGCAGCGCAGGTTTCCGCAAATGCGTCATAATCGAAGGTATAGAAAAGCTTATCGGACCAGTATGCTTCGTTATCGTCATTGGCAACAGTAATCCTAATTCTGAGCTCCTGCCCCTCTGAATATCTGCCTAGGTTGAGTATGGAATAATTATCGCCCACGAAGAACTGCCCTGCGTAGTTCATTGCATTTGCGCCGTCAACATATTCGTCCTCATCCTGGATCCATATATTACAGCTTCGCTCATATTTTGTGGGCAAGTACATATACAGATATGAATCCTTATCCATTCTTACCACATAGTCTATATGACATTCGGCTATGGAGCTGTCTGCCGGATAAAACTTTGTGTGACCGTCGGTAAGCTGAACGGTATTCATATTTTCCATGTCGCTGTTTATTACATCAAGCTGAGTGAAGTACCTGGTATTATCCCCCGCAAGAGCATTAAAAATCATATTCTGATTTTCAAACGGATTGGTTTCGGAAAGCTGTACAGATTGAATATCTCCCTCGCTGACCACGCCAAGTCCCAGTGCGTTGGGGTTGTTGTAAAACTTGAATGTCGCGTCTCCCACAGTATACTCTGTGGTTAGAGAGTACTCCTCCGGAACCTTTACCCGAGTGCTTACATAAGAAGTGTTGCCCTCTTTATCCATAAGATACTTGACGTCAAACAGCGCGTCCGTCATAAACGTGGTGCCGTCGTACTTTGTATAATGTCCGCCGTAAGCATAACCCAGCCTATGAAGCATTAACAGCGCAGGGGCGTTCATAGTAGAGCTTGAATGAGACAGGCTGTAATATCCTGTACCCATGGCGTCGTTGACGGTTCTGTGGAAGGTAGCTTCCATACGATAGAAAGGCTCCTCGTCGTAATTTTTCATCATATCCACAGTTTCTCTGAGCTGAGACATGTACGGCTCATAGGAGCTATATCTGCTGTACGCCACGTCGCTGTCTATCTTATCGATAGTATCGGCGGAGTTTACAAAAAGCTCCACACACAGCACAGCCACAAGAGAAATGCACACAGCCTTTGATTTAGGGTACTTCTTACTCAGATGAATAAGAGCGAAATACAAGGCTATCGCTATCATTGACACCCATATACCCTGCATAACGTTTGTATATGTTCCGTCGTCGTTGGTCTTAGTCTCAAAAAGCTGGAAGTGCCCGTAATTTTCCCTTTCGCACCAGAAAAGGAAAACCATAAGACCGAATACAACTCCGCCTATGTTCTTTGAGGTTATTCCGTCCAGATTTTCAAAGGCTCTGAATGCCATAAGCACCAGCATAAACGAGAAGATGAACGAATATCTGAAAGGCAGCCAGTTTGGAACCTGAAACCCGTGCATTGCCATATCCCAGGGCTTGATGTACATTAACAGCACAAGAATGATCGCAAGCAGTCCCTTTGAGGTTTTCTCCTTGACGGTGATCTTTTCATTCATAAAAAACAGAGGAACAAGTATTAGCGCAGCTGCTCCGCAGTAGATCATAGGCATACCCTCGGGATATACCGTATCATAGGTCATAGGGAAAAGCTTTGTGATAAAGGTAAGAAAATCAAACTGAGTAGCAAGTGAGAAATCGGGATCGGTAAATTCAAATTTGCCCAGTTTGAGAGAATTGTAAACCGGTATCAATACAAAGGCGGCGCACATCAGCGCGACAAGAGTTCCCACGCCGAAGCTTACACAGCGGGAAAAGAATTTTTTCGGAAGTATCCTGCCGTCCTTGCTAAGACAGGTGTAGCAAAAATAGAAAAACGTAAAAATTCCTACCATATACCCGATATAGAAATGAGCTATGAACATCAGCGCAAGAGGTATAATGTATGGCGCAAGCCTGCCCTCGTCCACCAAACGCTGAACGCCCCAGCAGATAAGCGGCAGATAGATAAGTCCGTCAAGCCACATCGGATCCATAAGCTGAACCACCATATATGCCATAAGCGCATACATTGTAGGAAATATTATCAGTGAGACAGTTCTGGGCGGCTTGGGGGAAATCTTTTTCAGAAAAAAGCAGAACGTAACCGCCGCAGTTCCGATCTTTGCAAGCTGCATTATAAGTATGGAGGTAGCCATTATGCTTCTGGGCAGGAACGCTATTATAAGCATAAACGGACTTGCAAGATAATACGCATAAATACCGAACATTTCTCCGCTGAGATTTCTTGACCAGCTGTAAAGCCAGCTTGCCTTTCCCCAGAAAGCGTCCCGGAAACGCTCATAGTAGTATACGTACTGTCCGTTCAGATCGAGCACCAGCACGGATCCGTCTCCTATAGGGTGAATTTTAAAGAAAGCATATGCTGCGAACATTATTGCCACAGGCAGGAAAAACACAAGAAAATAAAGTCTCTTGTCATAGCAGAATCCTCTGATTTTTTTCCACAGCTTTTGCGCATAATTTGATTTCGCTGTCTTTGTGTTATCCATTTTTGTTTTTATTCTCTCCTTGCTCCTTTGATTTTGTAACTATATCTCTTATAATATACCGCGGACGCTGCTTTATTTCTTCATATATCTTGGAAATATAATAGCCTATAACGCCCAGACTGAACATTATGATACTGGAGGTGAGAAGCTGCAGTATAATGACCGTTGAAAAGCCTGCGTCCGCTCCGCCCCAGAATTTATTGTAAATGGTGTTGATACCCAGAATTATCGAAATTATAAACGTTATCACTCCGCATGCCGTAACTACCTGCAAGGGAGCGGAGGTAAACGAAGTAATATTATTTACAGCAAATTTTATAAGAGCTTTAACGCTCCATTTAGACTGACCTATCTCTCTGTCCGCCACATCGAAATACACTTTTTCCGTCTTGTATCCTACCCAGCTTGACATTGCTCTGAAAAATGTAAGTCTTTCAGGCATTCTGTTAAGACTGTCAATGACCGCTCTGTCCAGCAGCTTGAAATCAGACGCAGACTGCATATCCAGTCCGCCTGAGCCGCTGATAAGCTTATAAAACCACAGCGAAAATAATTTATATACAGGATTTTCCTTGCCTCTGCTGTTTTTTCTGCCCTCTACCACGTCAACATCGTTATTTTCCCATATACGGTACATATCAATTATGACCTCCGGAGGAAATTGCAGATCGCAGTCAAGAAGCACGGCGCAATCTCCCTTCGCGATCTCAAGACCTGCAAAAATCGCGCTTTCCTTGCCAAAATTTCTTGAAAAGTTCACGCCGACAATATGCTCGTCCGTTTCTGCAAGACCCGAAATAAGCTTCCATGTTCCGTCACTTGAACCGTCGTTAATAAACACCAGCTCGTAGTCTATATTATTTTCCTGTAAAAGCTTACCTACAACCGAGGCGGTTTTTTCGATATTACCTTCCTCGTTGCAGCTGGGTATAATAACCGATAACACTTGTTTCATTCTCCTTACATAAAACACAATCAGAGGACGTCAAAAAGCTATGACGTCCCCTTAATGAAAACCTTTTAAATTACCCCACAATACCTACAATAATCATTATCAGACCGATTACCGCACAAGCAATCCCGCCAAAAAGATTCATCTTCATGGCGTTTTCCTTGCTCTTTACCAGTTCCTCCTCGGATTTTGTGGTAACGATAAACGGCTTTGACTTATCTTTCGGAGGTCCGATTACTATCTGTCCGTTTTCCAGATAAGCTTCGCCAAGAACATAAAGTCTTGCCAGCAGGGGAATTGTTTTTTCTACCTGCTTGTAGCCCAGAAGTCTGTAGCCTGCGCCGAAGGAAACATTAAAATCTCTGTAGCGGCGGTGAGGATTCATATATGTATGGGCATTATATTGATTTGCATTCTGAAATCTGTCCATAGTTTTCTGTAAATCAAGCTTGTTGGCAATACCGTTGGTCTCAATGGCGATCCTGTCACCGTTGGCGTCGGCAAGAAACAAAGTCTCGCCTGACTCCTCTTCGCTAAGCTTGTCCTCGTGCTTAACTGTCCTTGTACGGACATTGCCCTGACTGTCTCTTTCCTCTCTGGTTTCTTCGGAAACCTTATATGTCTCAGCAACATAAAACGCAACCTGCTTCTGGCTGTAGGGCGTTCTTGGAGGGTTGTCGCAGGCGGCAGTACCCTTGACCTCGACCATTTCTCGGTAGTTGGGGTCAATATCCGCCATATCCTGCAAAGCTTCCCTTACTTCGGGAATAGTCTTTGTCTGCTGAAATTGAATTTCCAATAAATCGCCCGCAGCTTTTTTTCTGCCTACCAGCACAAGATATGCGCCGACAGCTATAAGGGCTATACCGATTATTACTGCAACCATATATTACTCTCCGTCGTTCATTTCCGCCATAAGTCTTGCAAGCTCGTCGTCTACTGCGCTGTTCGCTTCAAGCTCGGCAAACGGATCGCTTGCTGAATTAGCCGTACCTGCAAGATCTGAGAATGCGTCTGCCTGAGCCTCCTTGGATTCGATCTTTTCTTCCATTTTATCAAGCTTGCTGAACGCACTGGAGGAATCCATACTGCCCAGAGTCTTTGCCATGCTCTTCTGAGCGTCTGCCATTTTGGAACGTGCGATAAGCGTCGACTGTCTGCTTCTAGCCTCGTCAAGCTTCAGCTTGAGAGCGTCCACCTGACCCTTGATAGTATCTACCTGAGCTGAGCACTGGTCATACATAGGCTGGAACTGCTCGACCTGCTTGTCGGCATTGACCTTCTTGGCAAGCGCCTGCTTTGCAAGATCCTGATTGCCTGCCTTGAGAGCCATTTTTGCCTTGTTCTCCCATTCCTGAGATTCGGCTTTAGCCTTATCGAGCTGTTTTTTCATCTGTCTCTGAGAACCCATAGCCTGACCGAGAGCGTCGGTACATTTCTGAAGCTCCTTTTCCATATCAATGATGATCTGCTTTACCATCTTTTCAGGATTTTCCGCCCTGTCAAGAAGATCGTTGATGTTTGACTTTACCAAATCTCCTGCTCTCTGAAAAATTCCCATAATCGTTTCCTCCTAAAAATTAAAATATTTATTTTGAATAAGTACCCCGACTAAGCGGCGCCTGTATTATTCTCGCTGTCATATTTTCTGTTGCAGTCCGTTCTCACTCTGTTGAAATGATATACTGTAAAGACTATCAGACAATAAAGAATGATTTTACCGACGGCAAGTCCCAGACCAGCCTCGCCCGCTATAAATTCAACAGGGATAAATCGGTTTAAAATATCGCACCCAAGGCATATGAGCGTAACGACTGCCGTTTTATTATATGCAGATCTCAGTCTGTAAATATTTGAAATATCGTTTAAAAATCTACATCTGTTCGTCTGTGAATATTTTTCGTTAAGTTCGCAAAACTTCAGCGCAATATCAAAAAGACTCAGTGCCATGACCGTTACCGCAGTTCCCAATACTGCGCTCAACAGATTATCAAACAGAGAGCTAAACTTTACCATTCCCAGAACAAAGCGGCATACGGCGGCAGCTAAGCACATACCCGAGCTCACAGCAGCTTGCTTTTTTATAAGCTCCAGCGCCGCAAGCCTTGTCTGAGGGAACCCCGCAGCGCTTTCCTCAGAACAGGAATCCTTAAAGATATCCTCAAGCTGTTTTCTTACATTAAAACCCACAAGCGCAGCTTTTTCACCCGAATTATCCTGCGCCCTGCACAGATCTCTGAGCTCGCCCAGTCCCACAAAAAAGAACGCAAAGCCTATAAGCTTTACTATATAATTTGAAACCCAGCCGAAATTAAGCTGAAACAGTAAAAAAGCCGTACCAATGCAAAGAAAATTCATTTAGTTTATTTATCCCTCTTTTTAAAAAGCGATTTTATAAGAAGTCCTGCGCCTGCGGCGATCATACCAAACATAAGCACATACACATAAAGCGAATTATACCTTGCATGGAATGTCAGCGAGGAGAGCAGCGATATAAGTATCACCAGCAGACCCAGCGCAGTAATGAAACCGCCTACAGCCTTTTTATCCAGAAAGAACAGCAGACCGATGCCCACAAGCAGCGGTATCAGCATAACTCCTCCCGTAATTCTCAGTCCGAAAAAGCTATAATATCCGTAGCCGAATCCCGAGGAGACCTCAAATGAGTTGAGTACCCAGTAAATTCCTCCGCCAAGCAGAAGGAAACCGATAAAAAACTCCAGCAGCTCGTTACTTGACGAACCTTTGGCATTCCGGCTCTGCTGATATGACTTTACTGACGTTTCAGATGTTTTGGCTGTTTCGGGCGTACTTTCTCTGACCTCGCTTTCGAGAGCAGCAAGCTCCTTATCAAAATCTTTCATCAATCTTCTCTCCTTAAATTGAAAATCTGTTTATCGAAATATCTTGGATAAACGTACAATTTCCCCTATTATTATAAAACATTTTCAACCGCTTGTCAACAGTTTTTACATATTAAAAAAGCGATTTTACGCTATTTTCTGTCCAGAAGCTGCTTTTGTCTCGGGAAAATGGAACGTAAATACCATTGACAGGGCTTTACCTGCGGTTATTTTTCATTTATTATGCTTATTATATCATAAAAAGGAAAATAATCAACCAATTCTCTTTCTCCTTTTGTCAACCGTTGGTTGCGTAATCTAAAATTTACACTTTGTTAATATTTGTTGTTTTCATATATATTACGAAATTCAAACGCTAAGAGCAATATATGCGAAGGAATTATTATTAACACAAAAAGTATAGTATTTTTTGTGCATATATACAAATTTATGATATTGTATTGACAAATAATATTATATGACGTATAATATAGTTATAGAAATAATATAAAATTGGTTTAAAATGTAAATCTAAAGAAATGAGACAAAAAACTAAGATCGGAAAGGAGAATGTAAAATGAGCTTTCCCGTCAGCGCAGGTCTGCTGGATGCAATGGTGCTGTCTGTGGTAAACAAAGACGATACCTACGGCTATGAGATAACACAGTATCTCAGGCGGGCTGTAGACGTATCGGAATCCACACTGTACCCTGTACTGAGACGACTTCAGAAAAACGAACTGCTGGAGACATATGACAAGGAGTATATGGGCAGAAACAGACGTTACTACCGCGTTACAAACAAAGGCAGCGCGGCTCTGAAAGTTTACAGAGAGGAATGGGCACAGCATAAACATAAAGTAGATAGTATACTGATGAACGAGGGGGAAGATCAATGAACAGACTTGAATTTCTTACAAGTCTCAGATATTGCCTAGAAAATAAGGGGCTGGCAAAAAGCGAGATAAACGAGGCTCTGAACTATTATGAAGAAATATTTCTTGACGCAGGACGCGACAGAGAGCAGGAGGTCGTTCAAAATCTCGGTTCGCCAGAGGAGATTGCAAGGCAGATACTGATCGATAACGGTATTCACGCCGACGGAGAGCCTGAATACAGAATGGACGATGTTATCAAAAACAACGGTTTCAATAATCAGCAGTACACGCAGAACTCCGAGCAGAGTTTCAGCGGAAGTCAGGGCTTTGAAAACGCAGAGGATTTTACTCCTGCGGGAGACGGTTACAGGTACAATTCAAATCAGTACAGCGAAGATCAGGCTAAACGCAACAGCAACCTTACAAAACTTGTGCTGATACTGGTAACATTCCCTATATGGGTGCCTGTGGCGGCGGTCATTTTCGCATTGGCAGTTTCGCTGTTTGCTATCGCGGCCGCGCTTGTGGTGGCACTGGGCGCAATAGGCGTTGCCTGTACAGCAGGCGGTATCGCAGCATTGTTCGCAGTACCTCCGGTGGGCATAACTGTGCTGGGGGTAGGTCTTGTCGCTTTAGGTCTTTTCGGGCTTGTTGTTATCCCCATTGCCAAGATCATATTCAGAGCGGGCATATCTGCCGTAAACGGAATTATTTCTTTTATCCGCAGAGTTTTCGGAATCGGAGGTGTATGAGACAATGGCTAAATACGACGCTTCAGGCGATAGAATCAAAAGCAGATTTCCTGTATTTTCAATAGTACTGCTGATTCTGGGAATTGTTCTGGTGGCTGCGGGAGCTGTCTACATCAGAAATACGGATATGTCCAAATATTACAAGTCCATGGATATTTCTGAAACCTATGCCGCAGACGGTATAGATAGCATTGAAGTTGATTTTGGGTTCGGAGATATCCTCATAGACAAAAGCTCAGATGAAAATATCCATGTTGAGGCTAAAAATATTCCTGAAAATACAGAATTTAAAACTGAGGGAAACACGCTTGAGATCAAGCAAAAGCATAAGAATTTCAATTTCTGGAATTTCCCGTTTTGGAACTGGGGAATGAACAGCAATGAAATATCGCTTAAAATATATCTTCCCGAAAAAAAATATAACGACTTTGACATTGACTGCGGAGCGGGAGATATAGAGATAAACAATGTTTCCTGTTCGTATGCAGAATTTGATTTCGGCGCAGGAGACTGCAAAATAAATTCCTTTGTCTGCGACTACGCATCTTTCGATCAGGGTGCGGGAGACTGCGAGATAAATCTTATTACCGTAAACAAAACTCTTAAGATTGATAGCGGAGCAGGAAATACGATCGTGAAAAACGGTGTTCTCGGCGGAATGGAAATAGATATAGGCGCAGGAGATCTGGACTTCAGCGGTACGATAAACGGTGACATTGAAATCGATATGGGCGCAGGAGACTGCACATTCACTCTTACGAACCCTGAAAGCGACTACCGTTTCGAAGGCGACGGCAAAAAACATTATGGATCAAACGACGGAAAATACACAGTAGATATTGACAGCGGAGCGGGAGATATTGATTTTATTTTCGGTAAGTAAATCATAATTAATTGAGATAGGTGGTAACAGATATGAAAACCTTATACAAAATCAAACGGGGCAGTATAATCTGCGGAGTATGCAACGGAATTGCGGCATATTTCAATGTGGACGTAAACGTAGTAAGAATAGGCACAGTCATCTTAGGCTGCTGCAGCGGAGTGGGAGTAGTTGCTTATATAGTTGCGGCTATCATACTTCCCGAGGCATAGTAAGGCTCTGTCAGAAATAATATTTCAAATGCAAAGAGCAAGAAAAACCGAAACGTTTTTCTTGCCCTTTTACTGTGACGGCAATTCGTGCGAACAATAGCTGTTCTGCGTTTTCCTGAGGACTTGCTTATTTTTCGTCAAATCGCTTGATTTTTCTCAATAAATATGCTATACTGTATGTAAAATTACACAAATCAGAAATGAGTGATTTTATGAAAATGACTTTTATCGGCGCAGCTCACGAGGTTACCGGAAGCTGTACATATATCGAGGCATGCGGAAAGCGGTTCCTTGTGGATTTCGGTATGGAGCAGGGAACAGACTACTTTGAGAATGCCAAGATACCCTGCCCTCCGTCGGGTGTGGATTTTGTTTTGCTTACACACGCACATATTGATCATGCAGGACTTCTTCCCCTTTTATATGCAGGCGGCTTCTCAGGCGCAATACACGCAACCGAAGCGACTTGTAATCTTTGCTCCATAATGCTGAGGGATTCCGCTCATATACAGGAATTTGAAGCGGAATGGAAAAGCCGTAAGGGCAGACGTAAAGGCATGGAGGACACCGAACCTCTTTACACCGTTGCGGACGCTGAGGGTGCGATCTCTAGACTTGTTCCCCATTCCTATGACAAAGAATGTGAAATATGCGAGGGCATAAAGGTACGTTTTACTGACGCGGGGCATCTGCTCGGTTCGGCAAGCATTGAAATATGGCTTACAGAGAACGAAATTACCAAAAAGCTGGTGTTCTCAGGGGATATAGGCAATCTTGACCAGCCTCTTATAAGAGATCCTCAGTATATTGACAGCGCAGATTACGTTGTTATGGAGTCCACCTACGGAAACCGCAGACATCAGAAGGTGGAAAACTACGCATCTCATCTTGCCAAGCTCATTCAGACGGCTTTTGACAGGGGCGGCAGCGTAGTCATACCCTCATTTGCGGTAGGCAGAACACAGGAGCTGCTGTATTTTATAAGACAGATAAAAGCGGAAAACATGGTGAAAAATCACGGGGATTTCCCTGTCTATGTAGACTCTCCTCTTGCTATTGAGGCAACAAGGATATTTATAGAGAATAAAAGCTCCTGCTTTGACGAGGAGGCTATGGAGTTCATATCCAGGGGTATAAATCCCATTGTCTTTTCCAATCTTAATATTGCTGTGACAAGCGACGAGTCGAAAGCGATAAACTTTGATAACCGGTCAAAAATAATAATATCCGCCAGCGGAATGTGCGAAGCGGGACGTATCAAGCACCATTTAAAGCACAATTTGTGGAAACCGGAAAACATTATACTTTTCGTAGGCTATCAGGCCATGAATACTCTGGGCAGAAGTCTTGTGGAAGGCGCAAAATCGGTCAGGCTTTTCGGAGAGGAGATCAGCGTAGCGGCTCAGATATCGGTACTTCCCGGTATAAGCGGCCACGCAGATATTGAGGGCCTTGACAGGTGGATAAATCACATTAAAAATCCCTCAAAGGTATTTGTAAATCACGGCGAGGCGGAAACTGCGGAGTACTACAAAGAACATCTGCGGTCAATGGGCTTTAACGCCCATGCGCCGTACAGCGGGGGCTGCTGTGACCTTTCCACCGGGGAGTTTGTAAATTCCGAACCTGTGAAAATCGTCAGAAAGCAGACAGGATCGTCCACAAGCTATCAGCGGCTGTGCGCGTCTCTCGACAGACTGTCCGCTTTGGTCAGGTCAAGCAAGGGACTTACCAACAAGGAGCTTGCTAAAATGACGGACACTATAAATAATTTATGCAGTAAGTGGGAAGATTGACTATCCTCAGAAACACATTAAATCTCTTCAGAACATATAATAACAGAACGAAACAACTCAGAAAGGTTATCGGTCATGAACAAAACACACGTTAATGCAATAAACAGAAAGCTCTGCGACGAGCTGTTATTCGCCGAAGAATGCGACGAAAAATATACGCAGCGTTTGAGACTGGCGGCGGAGCAAATAGCCGAAGAGCGCAGACAAAAGCCCATTATCCTGCTTGCCGGACCCTCAGGTTCAGGGAAAACTACTTCCGCGCTTAAAATTGATGAAATGCTGGAAAATATGGGGATAAAAACTCACACAATATCAATGGACGACTATTTTCTTCCTGCGGGACAGTTTGAGGCGGCTATAGACGAGAACGGCAAGCCCGACTATGAAACTCCTATGCGTATGGACATAAAAAAGCTTAATGAACACATGGAGCTTATTTCGCAGTGCAGGGAAGTCACTATACCCAGATTTCAATTTTCAACTCAGTCCTCTACCGACGGTTATGTTTTACAAAGAGGAGAGGACGATATTATTGTTTTCGAGGGAATTCATGCACTTAACCCTTTGGTAACAGGTACGGCGGGAGATTTTGCACGCTGTATGTACGTCAGCGTAAGGACACGTATTGAGCTTACGGACGGAACACTGGTTCATCCGTCGCTCATAAGGCTTATGAGGCGGCTTATCAGAGACGAAAACTACAGAGGACGCAAGCCTGCGGATACTCTCGATATGTTTGCAAGCGTCGAACGCGGAGAAAACCAATATATAATGCCCTATAAGTACAGGGCGGAACAGGAGCCTGCGTTTTCCCTTGACACTTTTATTCCCTACGAGGCGGCAGTGTACAAAAATTTCCTGCTTGAGAAAATCGAAAGGGAAAGCAAAACTTACCCGAATTTCAGACAGTTCGAGCCTATGCTCGGGCTGCTGCGGGAAATCGATCCTATGAGCATTAACGCCGTTCCTGATAATTCTCTTGTGAGAGAATTTATAGGCGGCAGCAGGTATGAATACTGATACTAACGGCGCAGAGACATTTTATCTGTCTCTGCGTTTTTGTTTTCAGAAAAATTCATATATGGGTGATGAATTGTTCTAACTTAGGTGTTAATATGTTATAAGCAATACTGCACAAAATCCCACACTGTATATTGTGCGGTATGTCCAATAAATTATTAGCTGTAAAGGGAATGATGACCTATCAAGGACTTAACTAAAGGAAATATGTTCAAGCTGATAATCGGATTTGCTACACCTCTGCTGTTGGGCAATCTTTTCCAGCTTTTTTATAATCTTGCCGACACGCGTATAGCAGGGCAATTTCTCGGAGAAAACGCCATTGCCGCCGTGGGCGCTACCTCTGCGCTGAACACAGTCATTATCGGCTTTTTAAACGGACTTACTAACGGATTTGCATTGGTAACGGCAAGATTTTTCGGAGCAAAGGACTATGACAGAATGCGCAAGACTGTCGGACATTGTCTCACTCTGGGACTTTGCACAGCGGCGGTACTCACAGCGGCAAGCCTGTTTTTTCTTGAGCCTTTGCTGAAGGCTCTGAATACGCCTGAGAATATTTTTCCTCAGGCAAAAACCTATATAGGAGTCATTTTAGCAGGAATGGTCATAACAATGCTGTATAATGTCTGCGCCGCATGTCTCAGAGCAATAGGGGACACCGTTTCTCCGCTGATTTTTCTGATAATTGCGACAGTTATAAATGTCGGTCTGGATATTTTGTTTATTCCGGGACTCAGAATGAATGTGGAGGGCGCTGCTTACGCAACGCTTATTGCGCAGGCTGTTTCGGTAGTTCTGTGCGTGATATATATTTTTCGGAAGCATCCCGTACTTATTCCGAAAAAGACAGATTTCATTCCCGAAAAAAAGCTGACGGCGGATATGTATGCCTCAGGAACTTCAATGGGGCTTATGATCTCTCTTGTGGGCATAGGAACGCTTATTATGCAGGGAGCGATAAATATTTTCGGCGAAAAGACCATTGTCGCACACACCGCCGCGAGAAAGATATCCGAAATGTTTATGCTCCCTATCTCTGTACTGGGTGCGGCTTCGGCTACCATTTCTGGACAGAATTACGGCGCAGGGAAAATAGGCAGGGTCAGGGAATGTGTAATAAAGGCCACGCTCATAACATGGATCTGGTCGGCAATAATTATACTTATAACATGGCTCTTCACTCCGCAGCTCACTAATCTTGTAACCAGCCTTACAGATCGGAAGATCATAGAAACAGTAACACGCTATATGAAATTCAATACCGCCTGCTATTTTATTCTAGGTATCGTAATCGTGTTCAGAAATGCGCTTCAGGGTATTGGAGCAAAAATTTCACCCATACTGTCAAGTCTGCTGGAGCTTGCGGGCAAATTTGCAGTTGCGTGGTATCTTGCTCCTAAAATGGGATATAACGGAATAATCATTTCCGAGCCTTTGGTGTGGGCGGGAATGGCTGTTATTCTGGGTATCGCATTTCTTACTAACAGAACCGTACGCAATGGAAATATAACGGAATAACTAATAAGGCTTACAATGAATTATATTACTTAAATTTACATATAATATTACAGGAAAAACTCCCTTTTCGGAATCAAACCGTATAATTTTCCGAAAAGGGAGTTTTTTATTTGTTGTTTATAGCGTTAACAATCCTGTCGGTCTGCCGGCGGTTGTTTGTGTCGTCCATTCTATTGGAGACAAGCTGATCTATCTGATATTCAGCCTGCTCGGCTTTGGATTTTTCAAAAATCAAAAATGAAATTTCAAATTCGTTTCCCGATGTAGTGCTGACAGTCAGAACAGTCTGAAACGCGTTCACAGCCATTGAAACGCCCAGAAGCAGGACTATTAATCCGCCGATAAAGGAATCCCCCATTAAAGCAAGCCCCAGAAATGCCGCTATGATCCCGATTATAAAATTCTTGAACAAAAGGCTGAAGCTTGTACCCACGGAAGATATCTGGTTTATCGGAACGGTATGCTTTTCCGCGCCGAGGGGTATAAATGACAAGATCGTGTTTGGCGCTTTAAGCTTTATAAAATTCTGTTCGTGCTTGATCTCACCCTTTAAATAGAATGTCAGAAGCGAGGTCATAAATGTAATTGTTTCCATATTAATATTCTCCTTTAGCATTATAAATCTGATTTGGTTTTTTAATTGCATTCTGCGTAAGCAACCGTTTTTTATCCCGATCTCATATTTTTTACCTCCAATTTCTTGCTTTTTTAAACCTGCCATTTTCGGCAAACAATAAAACCTACAACGGTATTATAACATACATTATTCAAAATTGCAAGTATTTTTTAATTGCTATTTTGCTTGTATTATTTAGGGGCAATATAAGTTAAAATATAATCATAATAATATGAGCGGAGTGAATACAAAATGTTTGAAATCAAAAAACCTACTGCCTCAAATAAAACCATAAGAATGCCGGATAATCTCATTGAAAAGCTGGAAAGACTTGCAGCGCAGAATGATATTTCTTTTAATCAGCTTATAATACAGTGCTGTGAATACGCGCTGGAAAATCTTAAAGCTTCCGATAAAAAAAGCGATCTATAAATTTAAGGAGCAGTTATGAAACGTCTTGATAAAAAATTTTTCCACAGGGATTGTCTTGAGGTAGCGCCCGATCTTGTTGGCAAGATCGTTGTGTCCGAAATAGACGGAGAGCAGGTTCGCGTAAGAATTACCGAGACTGAGGCTTACCGCGGAGAAGAAGATACAGCCTGCCATGCTCACAAGGGACGTACAAAACGCACAGAAGTCCTTTACGGCGAAAGCGGCACGGTTTATGTATATCTCTGCTACGGAATGCACTGGCTGATGAATGTAGTCACAGGCGAAAAGGAACAGCCTCAGGCAGTTCTGTTCAGAGCGGGAGAAGATTTTGAAGGTCCTGCAAAGCTTACAAAACGGCTGGGCGTTACAGGGGCTCAGAACAAAACCTCATTCGTCTCAAGCAAGGTTCTGTGGATAGAGGACGACGGAAAGCAGTATGAATATACTACCGCAAAGCGTGTGGGCATAAATTATGCCGACAAGGAGGACATCGACAAGCCGTGGAGGTTTATACTGAAAAGATAAAAATTCCATTTTATTTTAATATTTATAAGAAAAGTTAATTTTTATCTTGACAAATATTAAAAAATGGTATATTATTAAAATAGCTTACTTTAGCATATAGTTTCGGAAGAGTATGAAAAAATTGAAGAAAAAGGAGAAATCAATATGGCAAAATTTTGCGGAAACTGCGGCACAAAGCTAAATGACGACGCCGCTTTTTGCACCGGCTGCGGAACACCCTGTAAGGTTCCCGTCCCCGCTCAACAGAGCGTACCTCAACCCGTTCCCGATCAGGCTGTGTCACAGACTGCGGTTCAGCAGGCAGCAACTCAGACAGCTCCCCAGTCGGTTATCCCTGAGAGCAATAACGGCGGTAATTTTATCCCGAATACAAATCCTGCGAACGTTATGCCCGACAACGGTATGCCCGCATATAATGTTCAGTACGGCATAGGCGGCGGAAATACCGCAGGAGGCACAGCAGTTAAAAAGCCGGTGAACAAAAAGCTTCTTATGATCGGCGGAATTGTACTTGGACTTATTATCATACTTATCGTAGTGCTTTCCGTCGCACTTTCAGGCAGCTATGAAGACCCGCTGGACAATTATGTAAAGGTACTTCAAAAGGGTGACGGCAAGGCTTATAAAGCAAGTACGTCTAATTCCATAGTGGGCACTACACTTTTCAGTTCTGACCTGGGAGATTACAGCGATCTTTATTATTCGGAAGAGGCTCAGGAGCTGAGAGAGGAATTTATTGATGATTTCGGTCCGGATGCAAAGGTATCATACAAAGTCATAAGCAAAAAGGAAATATCTTCAAGTCAGATCAACATGCTCAATGCATTAACAAATCTGCTGGACGAAAATATTAAGGTGTCAAAGGGATATACCCTTACAGTGGCATTTACATATTCAGGAAGTCTCAAACAAAAGACAGACACTGTTGATATTGATGTTATCAAAATCAACGGCGACTGGGTGTTTTCAGATGACGACCCCGACGACATTTATCCGTACTGATACTTATTACTAAGAACAATTTATAAGGAAACGAGGTTTTTATTATGGCAGATTGTCCAACCTGCGGACTCCCCTATCAGGAGGGCGCAAAATTTTGTCCCGCCTGCGGAGGAAAGCTCCCTGTGATCATACAGCAGCACACCTGCAAGGTTTGCGGAAACACTCTCAGCGAGAACGCTAAGTTCTGCAATATCTGCGGTTCTCCTACAGGTCTCGGCGAGGAGACTGAGGAAGCTAAGGCAGAAAGAGAAGCACAGGAAAAACGTGAAAACGCCAATCCTACAATGGACGAAATTCAGATACCTGTTATCACCGACGATTTGCCGGGCTTACAGGACAAGCCGAAGAAAGACGACAGTACTCCCACAATGGACAGCATTTATATGCCCGGACAGGAGCCTGCCGCTCCGAAGCCACAGCCTGCCCCTGCTGCGCCGACGGCTGAAGAGATCGCTATGGCAAGTCAGACTGTTACAGTCGGCGCAACGCCTAAGGTAAGCGATACTCCCAATGTGATTGATATGTATTCTTCAGGTCAGTCAAATCAGGCTGAGACGATCCTTACTCCTGAAGGCGAAAGGATACCTGCACAGCAGACTGCACAAACGCCGCAAACGGCAAATAACGGTGCAATTCCTATGGGTTCAAATTTCATACCCGGCAGTGATCCTACTCAGCAGAACTATGTTCCTCACGCGGTACATAATCCTAACGTTACGCCCGGTAAGGGAGTGGGCGCGCTGGTTCCTATTCTCCTTATTCTCGGAATTATTATTGTTATTCTGGTTGACGTTTTTGTACTTTTCAAGGATCAGATCTTCGGAGACGACGCAAAGAACAACTGCGCTGTAGTAACAGTTGAGGATCTTATAACGTGTGATGCAGATATTACAATAGAAGATTAATATCAAAAAATCAAGGGCGGTCAGTTTATTGTCTGACCGCCCTTTTTATTGCCTTATGTAAGAATTTATTAGAATTACTCGCCCTTAGTAACTTCATAATCCTCGCCGCTGACCGCTTTCTGCAGTGCGGGAAGAAGTCCCTGTCTGTTCCACTCAAGGGTAGTTCTGTTGAAAATAGAACCGTTATCCCACAGGAATGTAGGAATACCAATGTCGTGACAGATCTTTGTGAGCATTTCGTCAAAGAAGATAACGCTGGCATTTTCATTGTTGCCTGTGCCGTACTCTCCTATAATAACGGGTATTCCGTTGTCTATAAACGTAGTTTTAAGCTTGTTTATCTGAGTTTTCATAGTTTCAACTTCGCTGTCCGTACCCCACTCGTACTGGTTTTCACAAACGCAGAATTCCCACGGAGTATAGTAATGAACTGAAACTATACATCTGTTCTCGGGATCTGTGGGCATTTCAAACTGCTTTGAGGTAGTCTGGTCTATGTCCGTCCAGTAACCCGCGATAAGCAGATGTCTCTTGGGGTTGTTTCCGCCAGTGCTTCTTACAAGGTCAACAAAAGCCTGATTCATCTGATTTAACAGAGCGAAGCTCTTACTTCTGCCGAGTTCGTCAAAGCCCACTTCGTTCATCGACTCAAAAATCAGCTTATCGGAATAGTTTTCAAATCTATCGCAGATCTGCGTCCAGATAGAGGAATACTCTGCATACCAGTCATCATAGTTGTTTACCGCTTTATCTATTATCCATGCGCCGAATTCTGGATCTCCGCCGCCGTCGTGGTGAACGTTTATGATAACGTACATATCCAGATCGTATGCGTAATCAACGACTTCCTGCACTCTGTCCATCCATTCCTCGTCAATAGTGTAATCGTCGGACAGATGATCTCTCCATGTAATAGGGATTCTGACAGCATTAAAGCCTTGTTCCTTCAGTGTTTCAAATATCTCAGGTGTAGTCATAACGTTACCCCAGAGCGTCTCATCAACATTTTCGGAATTTTCATCGATCTGACCGTCGCTGTCCCTGTCGGCATTGCACACGTCCAAAGTGTTGCCCAAATTCCAGCAAAGGTTCATCTCGCCGCACAGCTCCATTGATGTTATATCTCTCATTTCCCCCGGCTGAGACTTATCGGAATTACCTTCGCTTTCAACCGCCGAGCTGCTTGACTTATCCGTCCCGGAGCTTTCCTCAGAGCCGCAGGCGCACATTATCGCTCCGCACATTGCCGCAGCGCAGACTGCTGCGCAGATTTTTTTCAAATTCATAAAAATTCTTCCTTTCGCTTATTGTAAATCAATGTTCAGATTTTTATATTATCGCAATAACTTAGGATAATTTCCCGAGTTTTTATGCTTTACAAGCTTATTATAACATAATTTTTTGAACAAAGTAAAAAGGATCAAGCTTTGATTTCTATATTTTCGCGGACAGAATTATTTCATCATCTCTCACAAAAAACGGCGCAACGCTTTGTGCATTGTGCCATTTTTTATATTTCCTTTTTGCGCAGTGACTTACCTTTATAAAGCTCGTCGTCAGCCTTATCTATTGCCGCTTTTAAATCGTAACTGTCGCTGCACACGCACTCATACAGTCCGATCGACAAATTAATACGATAGGGTTTTTCCGCTTTCCTGTTAAGCTCCTCTATGCACCTGTATTTAGCCGCATATATCTCCTCAGCCGTACCGATCTGATCCTTAAAAACAATAGCCGCGTACTCGTCTCCGCCCATTCTTCCCACAACAGCATGCTCTCCGAAAAGCCCGCACAAACAGTCCGCAAGAGCCTTGATAGAGAAGTCTCCCTCAATATGACCATAGCTGTCGTTTACCATTTTCAGATTATCCATATCCGCATAGCAGACAATAGCCGTCCTGCCCTTGTTTTCAGACCTTTCGATCATTTTGCTAGCCGCGTCGTAAAAGCCCCTTCTGTTGTATATCTTCGTCAGCTCGTCAATTCTGGACATATTCTCAAGAGCGAGATTCTTAGCGTGCAGCTCCGCAAGAATTCTGTCCTGCTCCTGAAGCATTTCAATAGTCCTGACAGCCGCACTTATCTGATATGTAATAAGCTCCAATTCATTCATAAAATCAGCATTGTGCGGTTCACATAGAAGCACGCCGTACTGATACTCGCCGACATACAGATCTGCCGCAACAGTCGTGTGTCGTCTGTCAAAGGCAAGATAGTCGTTTGAGAAAACCTTATCTGCATTGATCTTCTGTTTATTTTCCGGAACAGTATAAATACTTGCTCCGTAATGGTACGATTTAAACCGCCATTCCAGATCTTCGGGAAGTATCTCTCCGTCATGATACTTGAACGGCTTTTCAAACAGATAAAGATACCCCGTGTCACAGCCGATATGGTGCAGTCTTTTAAGTATCTGAGCATGATAATCGGTAAGGTTTCCGTCAAACATCAGCGTGTCCCTGACAACAATGTTCGACAAATGAACATACTGAGACTGTTTATCCTCCAGCAGCTTATAGTCGCTGACAATCACCATATTTATCCTCTTATACAGGTACTCATAAAGCCTTGAGGCATAAATTCTGTTTTCGGCCGGACAACGCTCAAGCACCCATTTAAAACCGTTATCTATAACATTATGTATTTTTATTACTATATCTATTATCTTATATCCCCTGCTGAAAAATTCGTCTACTATATCCACAATATCGCGCAGATCCTCCTCGGCGGCAGGTCTTTCTATAAGACGGCTCACAAGACAGTCCAGCACTTTACCGCAGAACTCCTTCACATCGCTGCTGAAACGTATAAGCTCATTGTCCTCCAAAAGGTATGAGGAAACATTTTCAATGATATCGTTATAAGTTCCCTCAAAAATAGTATCAGGCGACTTAAAAATTCCTGACTTGCCATAGCTCGACTGACGTGGGATAAACGAAGCTGCAAGATAATGATCGTTATCCTCTTTGCCGCTGAGAAAATTAAGCGCCTTTTCCAGCGACCTTTCGCCCAATAGGAATGCGTCTGCGCGCACAGATGACAGCGGAGGCTCAAGCTTAGAGGCTAAAGGCAGATCGTCAAAGCCAACCACAGCAATATCTCTTCCCACTCTTTTTCCCCGCTCTTTGATCACCTCGTAAACTATGCTTGCGATCATATCATTGACGCAGATGACAGCGTCCGCCTCGGGATTTCTGTCGATAAGAGTTTCAACCTGTTCTCTGCAGTAATTGGAAATATCGCTTGTAATGACGTATCGGCTTTCATAATTCAGGTCATTTTTATCCAGCGCGTAAAGATATGCGTCATACCTCTCGGCACATTCAAAATTATTTAAATCCCCGATCATCATACAGATATGTTTTCTGCCCTGTTCCTGAGCAAGATAGTCCACAGCCTGAATTATACCCGCTTTATTATCATACTGCAAATAATCGTATCCCTCTACCTCAGCCGCAACGCTTAGCAAAGGAGTTCCTTCAAACATTTTAAGTATTTCTTTTTTCTGATTATTGTCCAGAGCGTAAGCTATCGTTCCCAACGCAACGATAAGATAATCAAATTTTCCTGCAGCAGCATAGGAAAACAATGCATTATACTGATACTCGTACCTTGCGTCGGCTCCCTTTTCACTATAATCGATGCCTATATATTTACCCGGAAACACGCACAGATTAACATCATATTTTTCAGCCGCAGCCATAACTCCCTGCGAAAGCTGACAGCTAAAAGGATCGGTTATAGTAGCTACCAACAGACCTATATTATATCTTTCGCCGTTTTTCTTTCTCATAACTGCGTCTCCTGACAATTTATTTCTCCATATTATTGCTTTATTGGCATAGCATTAATACGAATTTTATTATATCATAGCGGTAAATTTTTTTCAAGCTTTAATTTTTACAACGTTTTCTTGCATAGCAACATAATACTATTTTCAGCAAATTAAAGCAATATAATACTAACCGTAAGAATAAAAAAACGGCGTATATCTTTCCTAATTTAAAAGATATACGCCTACGTTGGTCTGTTATGTTATAAATTATTCATATCTCAAAGCGTCTATAGGATTAAGTCTTGCGGCTTTTATACTGGGGATAAGTCCAAATACTATTCCGACTACCATTGAGAAGACCACTGAAATAATTACCGCTACGGTGGAAATAGATACAGGTACATCGGCAATATTGGCAATAATCCTTGACAGCCCTATACCTGATACCACGCCGATAATTCCGCCTATACTTGTCAGTACCACAGCCTCGGTAAGAAACTGTGCAAGTATTCTTCTCTTTCTTGCTCCCAACGCCTTTTTAAGACCGATTTCTCTGGTTCTCTCCGTTACCGACACAAGCATTATATTCATTACGCCGATACCGCCCACCAACAGAGAAATACTTGCGATCCAGATAAGCATATTATTTGTCGAGGAGCTCAGATCCTGCAAAGCCTTAGCCTGCTCCAGAAGGCTTTCGCTCTTGTATTCCATATTCTGGCTGGTATCCTCGTCCTCAGAAGCTACTGACAGGACGTTTTCATTGAGTATGTCTGCAATTTTCTTTCCTGCATTGGTCATGCTGTCTGTATCCACAGCTTTTGCTATACAGTTCTGAGGCTCGTCATAACGGAAGCAAATCCCCCAGTCCGCTGTAGGAATGAAAAGAAGTCCGCTGGAAGTCTGATTATATGTAAAGTAATCGTCCACAGAATTGATGACAGGTTCAAAGCCCGATCTCTTAGCCGCCACGCCTATAATCGTGAAAGGTTCACCGCATATATCGATCTGCTTTCCTACGGGACTTTCGCCCTCAAAAATACCTCTTGCAAGAGTAGTATCGATTATCGCTACCTTGGAGTAATCGGAATACTGCTTTTCGGTAAATCCTATTCCTTCGGCAATATCATAGCCTACGGTATTGAAATAATCCTCGTCGATTCCGTAAATAATAGCGGAGTCGATCTTTGTGTTAAGATAGAAAAGATTGTCCGGATTGTTCCTTGTACGGTAAAGCGTACAGCTTTCAACCTCCTCAAGCTCCTCTATTCTTTTCTTGCTTTCCTCAGAGATCGGAATAATGTTGCTCGGCACTGTCTCATAGGTGAAATCAGCCGTATAATCGCCCTGCTGGAGCTGTATTTTCACAGTATTGTTGCCCGAACCGATAAGATTGTTCTTTATCTGCTCGTTTGTACCCTCGATAGTGGACACAATAGCGATAATAGCCGCAATACCGATAATAATACCCAGCATAGTCAGAAACGAACGTATCTTATGTGAAAATATACCCTGAAAGGAAAGTCTTATGTTTTCAATCATTATACGTTTCCTCCTTAATAGTAATTTTCAGGGTACAGAATTTCAGTGGAATCCTTGGTTCTTACTCCCTCTTTAACGTCTGTTCCGAAAGGAAAGCATATTTTATCCGACATACTAAGACCGCCCTTTATCTCAATGGCGTAACCGTACATTATTTTTCCCGCCTTGACATATTGCTTGACCAGCCTGTTGTTTTCATCTGCTTTCATAATATAGTAGTCTCCGCCCTCCTGCCTTACATATTGAATTGGCAGATACACGGAATTGCTGTCTGAGCTCTGAGTCTGATTAAGGCTCACCTGCACCCAGTTGCCTACGGTAAATTCCGTAGAATCCTCTAGCTTTGCATAAACATAATAGGTAGAGTTATTGGGATTTTCTCCCCAGCTCCAGTTTGAGTACATATAAGGCTCTTCATCAATTCTCGTCACCTCAGCCTCGGTGCTGGCACCTGTCTCCCATGACATAACATTAACTGTTCCGCCCACAGGCGTATTCTGAAGATTAAGCTCAGTGACCTCGCATCTTACCTCAACTCCGCCGTCGCCCTCAATAACTGCAAAAGCGTCGCTGTCTCCGCTGTACTCCTCATCTTCGCCGGTCATATCATCCTCGTAGGTCTCATCTTCGGAACCCTCTTCGTTTTCCGAATTTTCTCCTGCTGTCGTACCTATCTTCTTTACAATACCGTCAACCTCAGCAACGACCTTACCGTCTGACTTTTGCTTTTTTGCATTTTCATATTCGATCTTAGCCTTTCTTAAATCTATCTCCAGACTTTTTATTTCGTTTTGCTTTTCGGCGATCATCTGGTCAAGCTCAGCCCTTGAATAAACATAATTCATATCGTAGGGATCGGCATCATCGTCATTATAGTCATAATCGTAATTCTCATCGGAGTAATCATAATCGTCCGTATCATCGGGAATATCGGTAATATCTGCGGGATCCGGGATTTCCGCGTCAAGCATACTGTCATTCTCACTGCTGTCATCAGAATCAATTATACTGTCGGGCATTTTCACTGAAAATGTACCGTAATGCGTAATATCCGTATTCAATGCAATAAGACCGGTTTCCTCATTTATCTCCACACCGTCGGATACTACCCATTCTTTCATATCCTTTGTGGATAGATTTGCAGAATTGATCATCCACTTATACAGGAACCGGGAATTCTCATCGTAAACGCACAGCTCCGCAAATCTGTTAGTAGCCGAAATTCTTGCCATAAAGCCTGTTGTAACTTTTGTATTTTCACCGCAGTTGATAATATAAGGATCTTCCGCAGTACCGGTTCCGGCCGCAGGAACGAATGTAGGATTTACACTGTCAACAGTTTGCACAGGTGTTATCGGAATATCAGGCTCGTCAGTCTCCGAGCTGTCAGACGGTTCGGCAATCACCGGTTCTTCCGGAACATCGGGTTCCTCAGGAATATCAGGTTCCTCAGGCTCATAAGGCTCTTCAGTATTCGGCTCATTTTCAGAGGGCTGTAAAGTCTTATACTGATTTAATTCCTTATTTGCAGTCTTGATTTTCGCCTCGATAACGCCTACTTGATTTTCCTTCTGGGCAAGCTCCAGCTCTACTACAGTCATATCGTATTCCAGTATCGTATCGCCTTTTTTGACCTCGTCGCCCTTTTTAACAAGTACCTTTTTAACAAGCTTCTGACTGTCCACATAAATCTTCTGAGAATTGGCGGAGACTATCTGTCCGCTCAAATCGGAGCTGTACCATTCGTACATATCTGCGCTTTCAGCCATAAGACTGACGGGGACAACATCCACCACCTTTTTTTCGTCCTGGGAAGATCTGTATTTTTTATAACCGAAAAATCCTCCCGTTCCTACAATGGCAACGCAAAGAAGCAGTATTACAAGCTTTTTCATTTATTGTCGTCCTCCTTTGCACCGAACGTGACATCGAGCTTGCTTTCGGCAGACTTATCTGCTGTTTTTGCCCTCTCATGTCTGTATTTTTTTAACAGTTCATCTATATCGTTAAGATCAGGTTCTTTTCTTTCCGTTCTTTTCTTCTCTGTTTGTTTGATCTCATCGGTCTGTACAGACTTGGAAATTTCCTCAGAAGTTTCCAAAGGTAAGTCTGACGAAACAGCCGTTTCAGCGATCTGCTTTTCAGGCTCTTTATTGAGAACCGTTTCGCTGTCGGAATTATGTCTGCTGTTAAAAGCTCCTTCATGCAGCTCTCCGTCTCTTATATACATGATTTTCTTTGCGCTCTTAGCAATGTCAGGCTCATGAGTAATCATAACGATAGTCATACCGTCATTGTTAAGCTCCTTGAAAAGCTCCATTACCTGATCGCCTGACTTTGTATCCAACGCACCTGTAGGCTCGTCCGCAAGGAGCAGCTTAGGCTTGTTAACGATCGCTCGAGCAATGGCAACTCTCTGTTTCTGTCCGCCTGAAAGCTGAGTGGGCTTAAAGCTCATTCTGTCCTCCAGACCTACTCTTTTGAGAGCTTCCTTGGCAAGCTCTTTTCTTTTCTTTTTTGAAACCCCCGCATAAAGCAGCGGCAGCTCCACATTCTCCAGAGCGGACTGTCGCGGCATAAGATTGAAGTTCTGAAAAACAAAACCTATTTTCTGATTTCTTATAGCCGAAAGCTGCTTGTCGGAGCATTCCATTATATCAGAGCCGTCAAAGATAAAGCTGCCCTTTGTCTGCTTATCCAGACAGCCGATTATATTCATCAGCGTTGACTTGCCCGAGCCTGAGGGACCCATTATAGCCACATACTCGCCGCTGTCAACCGACATAGATATATCCTTCAGAACAGGCACAGCCTCTTTGCCCTGAAGATAATCCTTATAGATCTTTCTCAGTTCAAATACCATATTTATCTCCCGTTCTTATTCCGCCGCGTCATCGGCATCAACAGGCTCGGTTTCGCCGTCCTGTATAACGTCGTCCGCGTCAGTATCATCCCAATCAATATCTATACCCTGCTCCGCATAGTAGTTATTGAAAAATTCCTCTGCTTCCTCGTCAGTCATACTTTCAAGTTCCTCCTCGGTAATGCCGTATATTTCCTCAAAGGACATATCTTCATCCATATATTCATCATAGTCGTCATAATAACCGTCATCAATATACTCGTCGCCGCCTGTCAGGTCGTTATCGGGTACGGAGATATCAGACTGATTTGTAGTTGTACTCATGCCCTCCTTGATGTAGTCAGCAGGGAACGCGATATAATCGCCGCTCTCAAGACCCGATACTATCTCGCAGTCGCCGTTTTCCTCATCTCTGTCTCCTATCTCGACATATCTCTTTTCTATTCTGTCCTTATCGTCCTTAGCCCAGACGTAATTCTTATCGCCGTCCTTGCAGACAAAGTCGCTGTAAAGCCATATACCTGTCTTTACCATATCAGAGCTGCCGTTATCAAGATCAATAATAATGTGCTGCCCCAACATAAATCCGTCGAGAGACTCAGGCGTAACATAAAAAGCATATTTAGAGGAGGTCGTGCTTTCGTCCGACATACCGTAATCATACATATTGTCGCTGCTGCTCTGAGGATTTGTATCTATCTCGCTGATCTCGCCGCTCCACTGAGTGTCGTCAACTCTGCTTCTGAGTATTACAGAAGCTCCTACCATAATATCTGCGGCGTTCTGCTCGTTGAATATTCCCTTAACTCTGAAATCTCCGTCGGCTGTAAGCTGCATGATCACATCGGGACTGTCAGAATACTCAAGCTCGTCAACATTCTTAAGATTTTTGACAGTACCGTCAATAGACGCCGTAACATAAGCGTTCTTTATGCTGTCCTCAAGTTTTGTGATCTCAACGTTTTTAGCTTTGATGTCATATTCGGTTCTTGCATTGTCGCTTTCAAGAGAAAGTATCTGCGTGTTATAGGAATACTGATCGTCCTGACTGACGTTTTTCTTTTCGTTCTCAAGCTTCTGGATCTCAGTCTCGTTAACTTTAATATCGTTTTCCAGTTTCTCGACTTCAAGCTTAGCAGTATCTATTTCTATCTGAATAGCCTCGATATCGTATGTAATAAGCTTATCGCCTTTTTTGACCTCAGAGCCTTCCTCAACGAGTATCTCGTCAATAGTCTTAGAAGTATCGATCTTGACGTCCACGGATTTCTGAGCCTCGACAACTCCCGCAAAGGAGTTATTCATAAGATTTGCTCCCGTAACGGTATTCACCGCCGAGACCTTCTGCACATAAACCTTTTCACTGCTTGATGAACCGCTTTTCCCGAATTTTTTGTACAGCAAAAATCCGCCTCCGAACAGAGCGCAGACGATAATCACCACTACAATAACGGTAACGATACGCTTTTTAGCTGTCATAGCCATTTCCTCCGATTTTAATTATTTAGCTGATTTACGACAATAAAAAAATGCCGCAGCAAAAACAACCGCGTAAATACGGTCTGCCACAGACATTATAATATCTCTGTTATGATCTCCTATGTAATTTTCAGTTAATATTATAATATTGTCTGTTGTCCTGTTTTTGTTTACACTTTTTCTATCTGAGAATATTATATTACAAATAATCCGATATGTCAATGACTTGCTTGTTTAATTAAGAATTTTTTTCGTTTTATCACAAAAAGCTGTTTGTTAATTTTCTTAATATGTTAAAATGGACTGCATTTACAGACTTCACATAAATTTACTTGACTTGTTCAAAGCAGAGTGATATAATGTCAGAAGATTACCAACATAGGAATGTGGGTCATTTTGATAAGATATAAAAACGGCTATGCCTGTTTCTGCGACGATAAGTATATGTCCATTATAAAAGGCTAGGAACGCTTAATATTATTAAGATAAATTACAATCATGAGGTATGATATGTGGTGGAAAGCATATGAATCACTTGATCTGCTTGGCGGCAGAATAAATTATATCTGCGATGACGATGAGGATATGATAGAGATACGCTATAATGACGGTATGATTATCGATGTGGGGAAATGCTCTTTTGACAGCATTTATTATATATCAATCGTACCCTCCGACGACAGAAACGGCTGGAAAAATATACTTGAGGAGATCTCTGTTTCCGATAAAAAAGACTTGTACGATAAAATACAGGAGGTTATTTTGAAATACCGCCGCTGATATACAACATACAAAACAGTCTGAGAAGTTCGTTCTCAGACTGTTTTCAGCTATATTTATAATATTATTTTTTCCATATCTTATCGCCCATATTTGAGATGTAAGCGGTAAGCTCCGTTGCCATTTCGTACTGCTCGGAAAGACGGGGGTGACCCGGGGTCGCCTTGCCCGTTCTTTTGAACATAAAATGAGTTATCTTATCATCATTAAGCTCCTGCGTTATCTCCTCTATGACCTCGTCCCACACGGGATCGTGGCAAAGCACCGTCAGCAGTAGAATAAAATTCGCCTTGGGGTACTTGCTCTTAAGATCGAGAATGATGTCCTTGTAACGATTTTTCCATTTAAGTCTGTATTCGGGCTCTGTGATGTCGTTGTCCTCGCAGCCCTCTTTATGAGGATCGTTCTGGCCTACGGCGAAGATCACAAGATCAGGCACATAGCTGTTAAAATCCCACGCGGTCACGCCCTTTTTGCTTTCGGGGAAATAACAAAGCTTATCGTAAGCCGACTCCATACCGATACAATCGGGCGCGTGGTAATAGCCCGTTCTGTCAAATATCGCAATACCGCCCTGCGCTGTATCGTGTAGCTGCGCTCCCAGATTTCTCGCAGTGATATTGGAATAGCTGTGCCATGCGTTGTCATAAATTCCGTTATGTCCCTCGGGATCGCAGCTTGCCGCATAGTCCATAGCCTCAACCACAGCTCCTGCGGACACTGAATCACCAAAGCACTCTATCTTTCTCTCAGGCAGCGGAGCAGGCTCCAAAGCCTCAGCGTCCCCGTCAATAAGGAATCCTACAAACTCAAAATAATGGGTGGCGTCCTGTCTTTTGAAAAGAGTTATCTCATGCTCTCCCTCGTCAAGGTTTTCTGCAAGCGTAAGAACGATGTCCTTATCGTTTTCCTCAAATGAGACCTTATTCTCTCTGCCGTCTATAATAATTCCAAGAAGCATATCGTTATAGAATTTGTGATTGCAAATTACTGCACTGACATTTCTGCCTGTAAATCTCATTCCCGCAAACGAACCCGCCCAGTAAAATTCCGGTCTTGCGGGATTTTCAAAATCTATTCTTCCCATATAAGTGATTTTTCCGCTGTCAGCGGGGATAAGCTTTCTGCCGTTATATTCTGTCATTGCCGTGCCTCCGTTTATATATATTTTATTAAAAGAACGTTTCTAAAAAACATTATAGCACCTATATTCTGCTTTGTCAATTAAAATACCGAATGTGATTGGAAATAATTTTATCTATGCAGGCTGTTTTATTGACAACAAAAACAATTTATGATACAATATAAAAAACAATATCGCACGTTTGTTTGAACAAGGAGGTGTCTTAACTTGCAATGGAACCCTTGGCACGGCTGTCACAAGTGCAGTCCGGGGTGTATGAACTGCTATGTATATTATCTGGATAATCTCCGTGACAAGGACTCAAGTATTGTCACAAAATCGAAAACATATTTTGATCTTCCTCTGAAAAAGGACAGACAGGGCAATTTTAAGATTCCGTCGGGAAGCCTGCTGGCTACCTGCTTTACGTCGGATTTTTTCATCGAGGAAGCGGACGAATGGCGCGGCGATGTCTGGGACATAATCAAATACAGACAGGACGTTGACTTCCTCATATGCACCAAAAGGATAGAACGGTTTAATGCGTGTGTTCCGGACGATTGGGGAGAGGGCTATAATAATGTACACCTTGCGGTAACCTGTGAAAATCAGAATATGGCAGATAAACGCCTGCCGATCTTTCTCGGTATAAAAGCTAGGCACAAAAATATTTTTGTTTCACCGATCTTAGAGGACGTGGAGCTTGCTCCGTTTCTTGCAGACGGTAAGATAGACCTTGTTTCAGTAGGCGGAGAATCCTATGAAAATGCCCGTGAATGCAATTTTGCATGGGTGCGTCATATAAAGGAGACCTGCGATAAATACAATGTTGCATTCGATTTCCACCAAACGGGTTCTAATTTCGTCAAGGACGGCAGAAGATACAGAATAAAGCACCGGGACGAATATTCTCAGGCAAAAAAGGGCATGGCATATCTGGAAAATGAAAAAACAAATAATAAATTTTAGGAGAAATATTTATGTCGGAAAACGTTTTTTACATCACACTGAATTTAAATGCGAGACTTCTTCCGCTGGACAGAGAACCGCTTGAGGATACGCTTGACAAAATTCTTAAAAAGCTGAAGATCGGAGAAATTGACGGCGGCGGAACTCTGATGTCTAAAAGCGGAGAAATTAAAAACTGCGATATAGAGCTGTGCATCAACAAGAGCAGCTTTGACAGCGATATCGGCAAGGCTATGGACAAGCTGTCGGAGATCGCTGACGTTCTGGGAATTCCGAAAGGATCACAGCTGATATACGGAGATACAACGCGTCCCGTAGGCAGGCTGGAGGGTCTTGCTTTTTACGCAAACGGTACTGAACTTCCAGCGGAGGTCTATCAGAACTGCGATATTAATTATGTGATCGAGCAAATGGAAGAATGTATGGACGGCATAGGAAGTTTTTACAGCTACTGGCAGGGTCCGACGGAGACTGCTCTGTACTTTTACGGAACGTCATACGAGAAAATGAAAACAAGCATTCAAAAATTTGTCAGCGAATATCCGCTTTGTCAGAAAAGCAGGATAGTGCGCATTGCATAAAATAGCTAAATTTAAACCACATAAAAAGAAACACCGTCCTGCTTTGAAAGCAACGGTGCTTCTCTTCTCAGCTTGTCGATAAAGTCCCTCTATAAATTAAAGCTTAGAGTATGGGGCATCAACACCACTCGTCTTTCCCGAAGCAGAGTGAATTTTAAACAATCGGATGAACTGCCTTAAAAGAGGACATGCTCCTTTTTGACTATATGCCAGTTTATCAACAAACTGTTATTTTATATCGTCATTTTATTTTTATCCGCCCAGACGTATCATTTCATCAATACAAACCCTTGCTGACGCAATTTCTTCGTCAGTCATTTTTATTTCAAATGCGCTGCCGTCGTCCACACCCTTACAGGAATTGTACACGTCCATAAGCGTTGTAAGCTTCATGTTAGGACACATGATCTTCTTTGACAGTATGTAGAACTTTTTCTCAGGAAATCTATACTGCAGATGCTCGGCAATGGATATCTCCGTTCCGATAATAAATTCTTTCTCGTCGGATTCCGCCGCATATTCCATAATTCCGGAGGTAGAGCCTGCATAGTCTGCAAGCTTGGTCACAGCGGGGATACATTCAGGATGAACAAGCACCTTTGCATTGGGATGCGCCTCCTTTGCCGCCTCGAGATCCGCCTTTGTGACGGACGCATGAACGGGACATCCGCCCTGCAGCAGCTTGATATCCTTTTCGGGACAGGCTTCTGCTACAAACGATCCCAAATTGCAGTCGGGAATAAACAGAATTTTATCGGCGTCCATATTCTTAACGATCTTGACCGCCGAGGAAGACGTTACACAAACATCGCATACGGTTTTCAGCCTTGCCGTAGTATTTACATAGCAAACTATCTTTCTGTCCGGCTCTTTAGCCTTTAAGAACGCTATCATTTCAGGCTCCATCTGCTCTGCCATGGGACAGCCTGCCTGAGAATTAGCAAGAAAAACTCTCTTATCGGGGGACAGCATTTTCGCAGTTTCCGCCATAAAATGCACTCCGCACATAAGGATATTTTTATTCTTCACCTTAGCCGCTTCAACGCTAAGCTTATAGGAATCCCCTGTAATGTCTGCAATTTCCACTATTTCCTTGGCTTGATAGCTATGAGCGAGAATGCATATATCCTTTTCCTGTTTGAGTCTTAGTATCTCCTGCTGAACCGTATTAATATTCATATTTATTCACCTTGATTTTTTCAATAAACTTTTATAAATTATATCACATAATTATCTGCTCCGTCAAGCTCTTTTTCAAGAATATCAGCAATAGTGATATTATCTACCACATCGTTGACCGCATCGTAGATTTTCTGCCATATAAACAGAGTAGGACATTTATCCTGTCTTTCACAGGTATTGATATCACCCTCGAGACAGGCAACGGGCGCAAGACTGCCCTCTGTAAGTCTTAAGATCATACCCACTGTATATTTATCGGGAGCGCTTGCAAGCTTATATCCTCCGCCTGCGCCTCTGATACTTCTCACATAGCCTGCACGGCTCAGCACGGATATTATCTGCTCTAAGTATTTGTCACTGATTCCCTGACGTTCCGCGACAGCCTTGATAGGTACATAGCCGTCTTCTGCGTGCAGGGCAAGGTCTGTCATAAGTCTCAGCGCATATCTGCCCTTGGTAGAAATTTTCACACCTGCATCCTCCCTTGTATCATATAGAATTACTATGAATTATTATAACTTATTTATGTACTTTTGTCAAGCAGTTTCGGCATAAAAATCCCCGCAGGAAGCTTTGTGTTGCTGCACGCGGGGGTTAATCTGCCGAGCTGTATCAATAGCGGATATTTCAATTCACATAGAAAAATTTCTTGATGATCTCATAAACCATAAACGCAAGATAAATGAGAACCGCAGGGTTTGTAAACACGGTTTTATTTACCGTCCGCTTATCTAGAAGTTTTCCGCTTTCCCGAACCTTTAGGAACTTTATGTGAGTGAATATCACGAAAAATCCTAAAATAGCCACTGCGATTTCCACAATGCTGAAAATCAGATCGCCGAAGGCAAGGTTAAGCACATCGGAAACGTCCATAAAGTTAGCTATTAAATTATTTGTCATGTGAATAATTATTGTAGGGAAAACCGAACCGCAGTTTACCGCTATGATAGCATAAACAATTCCCGTTCCGAACGCGGACGCCGCCTGCGGGATATTTCCGTGCATAAGCGCAAAGGCTGCTGCGGAAAGCAGTATCGCAGCCGTATTTCCGTATTTTGTTAGTACCCCCAGTATAATTCCTCTGTAAATAAATTCCTCGATTATAGGAGCGAGTATAACAACATAAGCCAACTGCATTAAAATTGATGCCGCCGACGGTGAGCTTATAGAGAAATCACTTGTAGGCACAGTCACGCCCTGCGCGTTCATAAAGCTTGTGAAATACGCTACAGCCAAAGAAAAGATCATATTTATCACAAAACATGCGGGAGCCCACACTACCGCAGTTTTCGCTCCCTGCTTAGTGGGTCTTATAAATCCGTGGAAACTGATCTTCATGATTCCCTTACCGATTATGAGTATCAAAGCAAGGCTTGCAACTGTGATAGCGATATTCGCTCCCATTTGATAGACTGTAGAACGTACCAGGCTTTCATGATTTTCCAAAAGATACGTCACTACAGTTACATAGCTCAAGGTAAATTTTTTCGACAGCACATAATAGGTAACATAATAAAAACCATATGCAAATATCAGATTAAGAATATTGTAAATTATAAGCAGTACGCCCAGCTTGGTGCAGTCCCTGAAAAGAGACCGTTTTTCACGCATAGCCTCCTCGCTGAAAAAGTTCATATTAAACTGCGGGTTGTAGCTGTAATTATAGCCGTAACCCTGATTTCCGTTGAAATTCAATGTCTCACCTCTCAAAATTTATCCTGTGTTTTTAATTTAAAGCTCATGGTAGTACGGACATATATCCTCGTAGCTGCCGTCTTTCATTCTGAAGCCTTTGGGAATAACTCCAAGCTGTACAAATCCCAGACGCTCATATAAATGACGGGCGTGGACATTCGACGCTACCACCGCGTTGAACTGCAACACCTTAAAGCCGTGCAGACGTCCTTGAACAAGACAGTCGGAGACTAATTTTTCACCGATATGTAAACCACGGTATTCCGGCTTTACGGCATAGCTTGCGTTGCAGATATGTCCGCACCTGCCCACATTATTCGGATGCAGGATATATAATCCCAGTATCTTATCATCAGTAGCGGCAACGGCAGTATATGTCTGTCCGCCGAAAAATTGCCTGCCTGTTTCCCCGTCCAGAAGCTCCTCCTGCGGAAAAGCTATGCCCTCCGCAACGACTTCGTTCCATATAGCGATCATTTCGGGAAGATCCTGCTCCCTGTATTCTCTTATTTTGACATTCATCTGAGTTTGTTCCTCCGGTTTTGAATTAATTTAGCTGATGTTATAAATAAGCATTTAGCCCATCCAAAGTCTTTCAGCATATGGAACAGATTCATTCCAATTTTTCTCCAATCTTTCAATTATTATTTCAGCATGATAGGTAATATCATATAATTTACTATCATTTCGTGAATAATTCAAAAGTTTCTGAAATTCTGCAATAATTGCAGGTAAGTCTTTTTTGTACAACCATTTTTGATCACCAATATATTTCAGTTTCAATTTATCTATTATAGGTTGCCATATAGAATAAAAACTTTTTTCACTTGATACAGCAAGAGGAAGAAATTTTTCAGAATTATCATCTACACCATATATTAAAACAGACAAATTATCATTCCTTAAAGTCCCGATTTATCAAAATAAATATACTTTGCTGAACTTACTACATTATATCATAAACTATTTACAGCATACAAGTATTAAAAATTCGTAAACAAAATACAGATATTTTGTAATTACTATTGCATTTTATCAAATATGCGTTATAATATAATTAGCACTCAAAGAGCAAGAGTGCTAAAACGTGTATACTATTATAAATATATAAAAGAAAGGTCGTATTAAAATGCAGACAAAGGAATTTAAAGCAGAATCCAAAAGACTGCTTGATATGATGATCAATTCGATCTATACTCACAAGGAGATATTCCTGAGAGAGATCATTTCAAACGCCAGCGACGCTATCGACAAGCTGTATTTCAAGTCCCTGACAGATACAAGCGTAGGACTTAACAAGGACGATTTCGCTATCAGCATCGCTCTTGACAAGGATAACCGCACAATTACAGTTTCCGATAACGGTATCGGTATGACAGAGGACGATCTGGAAAACAATCTAGGTACTATCGCGCAGTCAGGCTCTCTTGCATTCAAGAAAGAAAACGATCTGGGCGAGGACGTTGATATTATCGGTCAGTTCGGCGTAGGCTTTTACTCCACCTTTATGGTAGCAAAGGAGGTCAACGTACTGACAAAGGCTTACGGCTCGGACAAGGCTTACCTTTGGAAGTCCAACGGTGTTGACGGCTACACCATAGAGGAAAGCGAAAAGGCTGAGGCGGGTACTACAATTACCCTTTACTTAAAGGACGATACCGAGGACGAGCAGTATTCAAAGTACTGCGAGCAGTATCAGGTCCAGTCGCTTATCAAGAAATATTCCGACTATATCCGTTTCCCGATCAAAATGGAGGTAGAGCATACTCACTACACCGAGGAGGGCAAGGACCCCGAGATCACAAAGGAAGTCGAGATACTCAACAGCATGACCCCTATCTGGAAGAAGAACAAAAACGAGCTTACAGACGAGGACTACAATAATTTCTACATTGAAAAGTTTATGGACTACGAGCCGCCTGTAACGCATATCCACTCCAAAAACGAGGGCATCGCAACATACGACGCATTGCTTTATATTCCTGCAAGAGCGCCCTTTGACTACTATTCAAAGGACTATGAAAAGGGACTTCAGCTTTATTCAAGCGGCGTGCTTATTATGGACAAGTGCGCAGATCTGCTCCCTGACTGGTTCAGCTTTGTTAAGGGCGTTGTTGACTCTGAGGATCTGTCGCTGAACATTTCAAGAGAGCTTCTCCAGCAGGACAGACAGCTTAAAATAATCGCAAAGAACCTTGAAAAGTCCATAAAGAACGAGCTGGCAAAAATGCTCAAAAACGACAGAGAGAAGTACGAAAAGTTCTACAGCGTGTTCGGACTTCAGTTCAAATTCGGCATTTATCAGTCCTACGGCGCGGCTAACGATACGCTTAAAGATTTGATAATGTTCCCGTCTTCATTCGAGGGCAAAAACGTAACTCTTAAGGAATATGTATCCCGAATGAAAGAGGGTCAGGAGCATATTTACTATGCCTGCGGCGAGACCAAGGAAAGAATCGAAATGCTCCCTCAGATCGAAAAGATCAAGGATAAGGGCTATGAAGTCCTCTACTTCACACAGGACGTTGACGAATTTGCTATCAAGGTAATGATAAACTACGACGGCAAGACGTTCAAGTCCATAAGTGACGCAGACCTTGACCTCGATACAGAGGAAGAAAAGGAAGAGGCTAAAAAGCTTGACGAGGAAAACAAAGATATGTTCGCCTTTATGCAGGAGGCTATTTCCGATAAGGTCAAGACGGTACGTCTTTCCAAAAAGCTTAAAAGTCACCCTGTATGCCTGTCCTCAGACGGAAATATAACCATAGAAATGGAAAAGGTTCTTAATTCAATGCCTCAGAACGACGGTAACAAGGTCAAGGCTGAAAAGGCTTTGGAGATCAATCCTAATCATCCGATCTTTGAAAAGCTCAAAACCCTTTATGCGGAGGACAAGGATACCTTAAAGGACTACGCAAAGCTGCTGTACGATCAGGCTCTGCTTATCGAGGGTCTTAGCGTTGAAAATCCTGTTGAATTCGCTAATCTTATCTGCGGACTTATGACGAAATAATCCGCATGACAAAGCGAAACTCATGTGATATGATGTAATCAGATATTATAATCAAAACCGTCCTCCGGGATCATTCCTCAGAGGACGGTTCTTCCTGTTCGCTTTCAGTATCGAGATTATCCAGCGCAAAATTAAGGCATTGAATCACAAGCTGATTGAGAGAAAGATTATTTTCATACGCAAGCTTGTCCAGCTTTTCTATCTGCTCATCAGGCAATCGGAATGTCTTGCTGGTATAATTGTAGCCTTTTTGTATTTTCCACACATTAATCATTCCTTTCTACTTTATTATGAATGATATTTTGTATAAAAGATACAAGTAACTTGCAATTATTTTATAATATTTTTATCTTGCAATTTCATATTAGATATGATATAATAACGTAAGAGATTGATACGACGCTTAAAACCCGTTAAAGTCCAATATAATATAGGGTTCCGTATCAATTTTATCCTCTTATGAAAATCCGCAGTACTTTTACAGTATGCGGATTTTTTATTTAGAAATAGGTTGCATTATTACAAAACATATGATATAATAAATAAAGTTTAGAAGTATTGGAGGAATAAAATATGATCAGAACCACAGGTACAAGCGCAGGGGTCAGAATTTACATAATCGTCCTTATCTTAGGCTTATTTATGGTAATTTCCAGCGCCGGGAACGCTATTACGCTTTTTACAGAAGGCACCGTCAGCCTCAACGGCAAAAAGATCTCAGAGTATTATGAGGGAGAAATGGTATACGGCAAGGCTGAGTATGTTTTTGATACCATTGCTATTCTTGAGACCTCAAAAACTGTTTACGGCATACCCTACAGCAAGTCGCAAACACCCTACTACTTAGTTTACGTAAACTATGACGCTGATATGGCAAACGGTCATTATGTACTAATGCATGTCACCGACAAAGAATCTATCACCAGCATGGATAATCTTATGATAAGTACGCAGAACCTTTTGCTGAGCGAAGACGACAGCCAGACTATCAGCAATGTAAAGCCAATAAGCCTTAATACGAAGACTGTTAAGATTCCGAGCGAAGTAAAAGAGTACCTCTATCAATATTTTACAGAGGCAGGAATGACAAAAGAAGAATGCGACGAAATGGTTGCAGACTGCGTACTGGAGCAATGCGATTATACTCAGGCTAAGATCTTCCCTTTTATCGGACTTGGACTTATAGTTCTATCCACGTTGATCTTTTTTGCGGGCAGAAAGGGCAAGAAGTCCAAAAGGACCTATGTTAATGAAATTCCGCCGAGCTACAGCTATGTACCGCAAAATGGAAGTACCCAGAATGACGCAAACGCGTCCTACACTCCCGGTCAAATGGACGAAATCTCTCAAAATGATATTTTTAAATAACAAACAACGCTTATTTTACTGAGCCGGATATCTGAGGATATCCGGCTTTTCCTATATTTTATCTCCGATACATTCTCCGTTTCGCTTATTTCTGTCTGTATCTGCTCAGGAAGTCCTTAAGCTCGCTCATTGCATACTCAAGCTCACCTATCTCCGGCAGATACACTATTCTGAAATGATCCGGCTGTTCCCAGTGGAAGCCTCCGCCGTGTACCAGAAGAATTTTCTTCTCCTTAAGAAAATCCAGCACAAACTGCTCGTCGTTTGTTATGCCGAATTTCTTTGCGTCTATTTTCGGGAAAATATAGAATGCAGCTTTTGGCTTGACCGCTGTTATTCCGTCGATATCGTTTAGCAGACTGTATATGCACTCCCTCTGCTCATAAATTCTTCCACCCTTTTGCAAAGCCTTGTCGGGCGCTCCTGTACCGCTTAGCGCCGCAGGGATTATGTACTGCGCCTGCACATTTGAGCAAAGTCTCATAGAGGACAGCATATTAAGTCCCTCAATATAGCCTGCCGCCTTGCTTTTGTCTCCGCTGAGAACCATCCAACCTGCACGGAAGCCCGCTGACATATGGGATTTTGATAAGCCGTTAAAGGTAATACAGAACAGGTCGGGAGCAAGCGAGGCTATGGAAGTATGCTCTGTGCCGTCCATAAGAAGTCTGTCGTATATTTCATCGGAAAAGATTATAAGCTCGTGCTTTCTCGCAAGATTTACAATGTCCTCAAGGACATCTTTGGGATAAACCGATCCTGTGGGGTTGTTCGGATTTATAATGACTATCGCCTTGGTCTTATCGGTTATTTTCTTTTCCATATCCGCTATGTCGGGGTACCAGTCGGACTGCTCGTCGCAAATGTAATGTACTGCGTTTCCCCCTGCAAGAGTGACCGCCGCAGTCCACAAAGGATAATCGGGAGCAGGCACAAGTACTTCGTCGCCGTTGTCGAGAAGTCCCTGCATGACCATAACTATAAGCTCGGAAACTCCGTTACCTGTGTAAATATCGTTTATACTTTCAACGGACAGTCCCTTTGAACGGTGATAGTTAAGTATAGCGTTTCTCGCCTCAGCAACGCCCTTGGAAGTTGAATATCCCTGAGCCTTGCGGAGATTATCGGTCATAGCTTTGATTATCTCGTCGGGAGCGTCAAAATTAAAAGGCGCCGGATTTCCTATGTTAAGCTTCAGGATCTTTGTACCCTCAGCCGCCATTCTGTCAGCCTCGTCCATAACCGGACCTCTTATATCATAGCAGACATTGTCAAGCTTGCTTGATTTTGAAAATGTTCTCATTTATAACCATACCTTTCTGCGAAAGGCACCAACAAGGAATAAAACGGTC
>CAYNPW010000002.1:0-116041 GCA_964399215.1 uncultured Ruminococcus sp.
AGCGGACGATAAAGGCATTTATTATTTTGTTCCTAAGATGATAAAGTATTATCTTAATGAAGAGCCGATACTGAAAAATGCGCCCACATATCTGCCTTTTTATGAGGAGGATAAAAAATATGTTCTTGAGCATCTTGATAAGCTGGTCATCAAGGATGTGGCGGAGGCGGGCGGCTACGGAGTAGTATTCGGCAGCGAGCTTTCTTCCGATAAGCTTGCGGAATTTAAATGCACTATTATTAATGAGCCAAGACGTTTTATTGCTCAGGAGGTCATCGACTTCCTTGATCTGCCTATCCTTGAAAACGGCGAGCAGGTAATGCGTAAGGCTGATTTAAGAGCGTTTGTGTTAAGCGGTGAAAGCACAAAGGTCTGGGCTTCCGGACTGACCAGATTTTCCCGCAACCCAGATTCGTTTGTTGTAAATTCATCACAGGGAGGAGGTTTTAAGGACACATGGGTACTATCTCGTTAGAACATGGCGATCGGCTCTTTTGGTTGGGAAGATATACTGAAAGAGTGTTCACGACCTTAAAATCATTGGAAAATTTATATGACGGCATGATAGACAGAGATCCGGAGCTTTATATTGATTATCTCGGTTATTTCGGATTGACTAATACATATGCGGACAGCAGAGAATTTATAAAAAGCTTTCTGTATGATAAATGCAATCCCAATTCGGTTGCATACAGTCTTGAAAGGGCTTATGACAACGGAATAGTCCTGAGAGAGGAGATCTCAACGGAGGCGCTTTCATTTCTGCAAATGGCTATGGATACGCTGGAAAAGTCCAAAAGCACAACAAGAGGACTTTTACTCGCGCTTTTGCCACTGGAGGATATTCTTTTCGGCTTCTGGGGATGTATTGATGAATATATTTACGACGAGGAGATCAAAACTATCATTTACTGCGGAAAGTCCGTTGAAAGACTTGATCTTTATCTGCGCATGGAGTATCCGTTTTCCGCTATCAGTATGGAATTTGACAGGCTATGTAAAAACCTGAGAAATGTTCCGAAGAATACTCCTTACCGTTATAACACACAACAGCTATCTACACTTGTTGAGATTATGGGAGAGGGCGAAGATTATAAGAAATTTATTCCTCAGGCGCTTTCAAGTCTGGGAGGATTGTTTGCTCCTTTAGAGAGAGCGTAATATTTATTTCTGTAAATCGGCTGAATTACGGTAAAATACGGAGGTATAAGATGAAAAGACTTAATTTTACTTTTTCTACAAAGCTTACGTTTGATAATTATGTGCATGACCATTCCTTTGCGCTGAGGTGTGTTCCTCCGGAAACTGCCGGTCAGCATATCGTTTCCTGCGAACTGGACATTTCCCCGTTTGTATCTACAAAACAGACTGTTGACTCGTTCGGTAATAATGTTACAAGCGGATATTTAAAGGGAGAACACCGTTTTCTTGACTTTGAGATAAGAGGCAGCGCAGTGATCGACAGCGATGCTGCGCGTACAGATTATATGCCGTGCTATCTATATCAGTCCAAGTTTACGAAGCCGGACAGCGCGATCGCCGAATACTATGAGAAACTAAGAGCGGAGTGTACGTGTGAAATTCCTTTTGACAGAGCGGCTTACTTCTCGGAATGTCTGTCGGAATTTATCACCTACGAAAAGGGCGTAACAGATACAAAAACCACAGCCGCTGACGCTTTTGCGCTTAAAAAAGGAGTCTGCCAGGACTTCACGCATATAATGCTTTCAATTCTCAGGCTTGACGGCATTGCCTGCCGCTACATAGCGGGACTTGCCTGCTGTGACGGAGAAACTCACAGTTGGCTGGAGCTTTGGACAGGAGAGAATTGGATAGGCTTTGATCCTACAAATAACTGCTCTGTGAACGACGATTATCTTGTGCTGTCTCAGGGAAGGGATTTCGGCGACTGTGCCATTGACAGGGGAGTAATGTTCGGTGCGTACACCGGACAGATGCAGCTTATCTCTTCATTGCTTACGGCAGGCTATTATTGATTATAATTTTTATAAGTGGGTCACACAAAAAGAATGGGAGGATTGAAAATGATTAAGACAGTTACTCAGGCTGCGCTTGCGGTCAACGAAAAACTGACTATCAGAAAAAACAGTATTAAGCACGGAAGCAGTTCAAAACGATTGTGCGTTGTAACGGGAATTCACGGAGACGAGCTTGAAGGGCAGTACTTTGCTTATCTGCTGGGAAAGCACATAAGTGAAAATCTTGACTGTCTTGACGGTACAGTCGAGATATATCCTGCGCTTAACCCAATGGGAATCGATTCGATCACCAGAGGAATTCCGCTTTTTGATTTGGATATGAACAGAATTTTCCCCGGCTCTAAGGACGGTACTATGATAGAAACGGTTTGTTCTGCCATAATAGACGATATATCGGGGGCCGATATATGCATTGACGTACATTCAAGCAATATTTACTTAAAAGAGCTTCCGCAGATCAGGATAAGCGTTCCCACTGCGGAAACGCTTGTGCCCTATGCAAAAATGCTGAATATCGATTTTATCTGGGTACACGAGTCGGCAACGGTGCTCGAGTCAACGCTTGCCCACAGTCTCAATATGAGAGGCACAAAAACTCTTGTCGTAGAAATGGGCGTTGGTATGAGGATTACCAGGGAATACTGCTTTCAGCTATTTGAAGGCGTCCTCAATCTTATGAAAAACATGGGAATGTGGAGCGGTGAAACAAAGCCTGTAAGAGACCCTATAGTTTCGATGAACGGGGCGGTAGGCTTTGTAAATTCTAATGCCGCAGGTATTTTTGTACCTACGGTCAATTTCGGGGACAGTGTTAAAAAAGGAGAACATATAGGCGATGTATTAAATCCGCTGACAAGTAAGGTCGAGGCGGAAATATCCGCAGTGTGCGGCGGTATGATATTTACGCTGCGGGAATATCCCATAGTTTACGGAGGTTCTTTGCTTGCAAGAATTCTCAGCGATACTCCGGATGAGGTAATCAGGAAAGGAGGCGATCAGCAATGATAAAGGAAATAATCTATTCGCTGAAATCCCCTTACCGCGAAAGTCTGGATGTCACCTCGTTCAATTTCGGTTCCGGTAAAAAGTCCGCCGCAGTTGTGGGCGCATTCAGAGGTAACGAGGTTCAGCAGATGTATGTTTGCTCTCAGCTTATTCAGGAGCTGAAAAAGCTTGAGAAAAAAGGGGAGATAGCCGACGGCTGCAGGATTTCTGTTATTCCCTGCATAAACTATTATTCAATGAATATAGGTAAACGCTTCTGGACTATGGATAATACCGACATAAACAGAATGTTCCCGGGTTACGATCTGGGCGAGACAACGCAGCGTATTGCCGACGGAGTGTTTACTGCTCTGCAGGGCTATGAGTACGGGATTCAGCTCGCAAGCTTTTATCAGCAAGGTAATTTTCTGCCGCATGTAAAGCTTATGGAAACAGGATTTACCGACGCTCAGCTTATGAAGCTGTTCGGAATGGAATTCGGCATAGTGCGAAATCCTCGTCCCTATGATACCACAACACTGAATTATAACTGGCAGATATGGGAAACCAAGGCGTTTTCCGTATATACCAAGGAGACCGATACTATCGACGACAGATCGGCCCAGATCGCCGTGCAGGCCATTTTAAGATTTATGTCAAATGCGGGGATAATAACCAAGAAGATCCACGCTGCTTATCAGACCGAAATTATATATGAATCGGGCGTGGAGCAGATCCGCACAGAGGCAGGCGGTATTTTTGTAAGCTGTACAGAAATAGGCAAGACGGTCGAGGAGAACGAGGTACTCGGAAAGATCATTGATCCTCTGGACGGTGAGACCGTTTCGGTGATCAGGGCTGATTATTCGGGAATTGTATATTTTGAATACAACAAGCCGCTTATAAATGAAAACACAGTATGCTTTAAGATAATTAAGGATTAAATATTACATATAAAATACCCCGCATTAAGCGATCGGCTTAGTGCGGGGTATTTGTTCTATAGCGTTTTACCGGTACTGAAATAAATAGGCTTTATTTGCCGGAATTCATTTCCTCTGCCTTTATGAAAAGCTTATAAATATCTGCAACGCTTTCAAAATCTGCCCGCACGATTTCGGGGAGATTTTCGCTGAACAGCAGTTCGGGCTCGTCGCTGTCAAAGGATACGCCCAGAGACTTTCTGTTAAGCCAATTTTTCAGCTTTTCTGGCTGCCCGGGAAAATGATCGCGCTTGTAAAGCTCTCCGTAAAGCTCAAATCGTGACTGTTTTTCATAAGCCTTCACAGCATTTTTTGCGGCTTTGTCTCCGCTTACGATAAGACTGCGGATATTTTCCATTACTGAGGGAGGCGTTTGATAGTATCCGCAGCCCCAGCCAAATCCGTCGGGACTTACATAAAAGTAAAATTCGGGCTTGCTTATAAACCTCTCTTTTCTGCGGCAAAGAGAGCACCATATGCTGTCCCTGAATATGGATTTTCCCTTTGAGTATCGTGCGTCTCGGTAAAGTCTCGATATCTTTCTCGGCGTACAGATTATTTGGTGATCGATTTTTTCCATAAGGGGAGCAAGGTATTCGATAAGCTCCGTAAAAGGCTCAATGAGAACCTCGCGATAGATCTCTTTGTTTGCCTGAAACCATTCCTTATCGTTTCGGGTGTAATTTTCAAATAAAAAAGCGGGAGCTTTTTCAGTAAACGGCATTATATCTGACCTCCTTTAGTCAATACTTCAGATTTAGTTTTTCTGTTTTAGCGGACTTTATTTTTAATGCCACAAAATCAATTCCGTCCGCAGCCATGATAAGCATAAGTGGAATGAAGTTAAATAAATATCTCGATCGGGTCTCCCATATGATCAGAAACAGCGTCAGTCCGAACACGGCAAGACGAATATATGCCATTGAATTTTTGTCGCCCTTAAAAGCCCCCGAAAGGACAGACAGCGCCATAGTTACAAGTATCATAAAATGATATGACTGAAAATACAGCAAAGATTTTGTTCCACGGCAGATAAGATATTTTGTAAAATTATTTTCTGCTTTGTAAAGATGATGATTAACATAATATGTTCCGTCACCCCAGGTAAAGCCCAGCTTTTTTCCGATATGCTCGCACATATCGGCGGCGGACATTTCAGAAAGTCTTTGCTTGATTGCTTTACGGGCATTGGCGTTTCTGGTTTGATAATCGGACTGAAATTTTGTGAAGTTGTGTTCTTTAACATCAAAACCGCCCTCGTCCTTAAGACCCATCATAACCCAGTGTACCATTGGGAAACGGTATTTGTCAAGCTGTTCCTCAGATGATATTCCTCTGCTTATCGCATAGCCGTGCAGCAGGACCATATTGAATATCATAAGCAATGCAGCTATAATCCCCAGAGCGGGAAGCCACCTTTTAAGAGGAAGATTTACAGCAAGATATATTACTGAAGCAACCAGAACGACCGCAATACTTCCTTTTAATGAATATCCGACAGCGATAACAAGTCCGGCGGCAGTTATAAATCCAAAATACGGCTTTGCGCTTTCAGCTCTTTTTGCCTTGATCAACAAGTACACTGCCGCGGTAACAAACGGAAGGCTTATAGAATCCGTATAGCAATATGACGAGTAGGTATACAGCGGCGCATATCCCAGCATAAGAAGAACGCAAAGAGCGGTCTTGCGGTTATCCTCAAATATAAGCCGCAGACATTTGTAAAAAAAGAACATTCCGATCTGAATAAACGCTGTATTGAGCAGTCCTGCGGCGTATAGGGGAATTTCTCCGATCAGCGTATAAATCAGCTTGTAGTAATTAGACAGCAGAATAAGAAAAGCCCAGTTGTTCGGAAACTGAGAAAAGTATGTGGTATGCCGATCCGTCGCTGTTACTGCCTGACTGTAATCCGCACCTTTTGCATATTCGGTGGCAGTGTTGTGAATAAATCCGCTGTCGCTGAATGGGACATTTTTTAGTTCGAATACCAGAAAAATCTGTACTGCTGCCATAATTACTGCGGCAATAGCGTAGATAATATTGATACGTCGTTTATCTATAGTAATTTTATCTTTGAAGGTCCCGTACAGGATAACTGCTGCCGTCGTCATAAAAATTCCTATAAAAATCCCTTTGAAGTCAAATTCAACTATTTTAAGAGGAATGTTCATCATATTGCCGCAGTAGGTCATACATACGGCGGTGATTATAACAATAAACAGCGCCAAATAGACCCAATGAAAAATCCTGCTTAGATTTTTCATCATAAATGTCATCTTCTTTCTGATTGTTTTGTTTCTCTTTTTGTATGTGTTGTTTTGTTCTTTACAGCAAGTATTATACCACTTCGGTTAATGAAAATCAAGCTTTTAATTATATTTTAACTTTAATTTGTGCAATAATAATATAAATAAAGCCCCCGAAAAAATAAAACTATTGATTTTTGGGGTAAAATATAGTATCATAGTAATGACGTTAGATTTATTTCAGAGGTGATAATATGGTACTTTATTTCAGCGGAACAGGAAATACAAGATACGCTGCGCAAGGCATTGCCGTATTTATAGGAGACAAGGCAATATCAATGAACGAGCTTATTAAAACACGCACTCACAAGCGTTTTTATTCAGAGAAACCTTACGTTATCTGCGCACCGATATATGCATGGAGGTTTCCCAGAATTGTGGAAAGCTTTATCAGCAAGTCAGATTTTTCCGGCAGCGACAGCTTTTATTTTGTAGCTACATGCGACAGCCAGACAGGAAACGCAGGTAAATATCTGAAAAAGCTGTGCGAGTATAAGGGCGTGAAATATTGCGGTTTTTCTTCTGTTGCGATGCCTGAAAATTATATTGCAATGTACGACGCACCCTCAGAGGAGGAGAAAATGGAAAATTTAGATAAGGCATACGAGGAAATCAAAGCCATATCAGAAAAAATTTTAAAAGGGGAGAGACTGTCAGACGAGCGTTCAATACCATTCGGCGGCACGGCTACTACTGCGGTTAATCCTGTTTTTTATAGTTTTTTTGTCAGTGCAGATAAATTTTATTCGACGGACAAATGCGTAAGCTGCGGAAAATGTGCGAGTGTCTGTCCGCTGAATAATATCATTCTAAAGGACGGAAAGCCTTTGTGGCATACAAGGTGCACTCATTGTATGGCGTGCATTAACAGGTGTCCTGTACAGGCGATAGAATACGGCAGGAATACTGTGGGCAAGGCGAGATATTTTAATGATGAGAGGTTTGTTGTTAAGGATTAATATTTCGGAGAAGTAATAAATTTAGAAGATTACACTGCTCTGGAGCTTGACGGCGTGACCTATACAAAACAGTAAAAAACAATATTTCGGACTGCCGTAAAATCGACAGTCCGATTTTTATGTCGAATAATGATTTTTGTTGAATATTGCTAAAAGTCAATATTTAATTTATTCAAATGTTTTTGTAAAATCTGCTTTACAAAGGCGAAAAAATATGCTATAATAAACATAGTATATTTATTTACTGAAAGGATGATCCTCTATGAATTGGATCGAGCTTGATATTTTTACCTCTACCGAGGGTATAGAGGCGGTCACAGGAAGTTTGCTGGGAATGGGTATTAACGGCTTTGTTATTAAGGACGCTCAGGATTTTCAGGACTTTTTAAACGATAAGGACGCTAACTGGGATTACATTGACGACGATCTTATGGGTCTTAAGGACTGTGAGACTACCGTTACCGTTTATCTTCCCGAAAATGCTCAGGGACTTGAAAATCTGGAGGCAATAAAGCTGGAGCTTAGAGCGCTTAAAGGCAGAGACTTCGAAGATAAGTTCGGCAGACTTGAGTATGAACTTAAAAACGTCAGGGAAGAGGACTGGGCGAATAACTGGAAACAATACTTCAAACCGCTTTGCATAGGCGAAAAGCTGCTTATAAAGCCTTCGTGGGAAAAGGCGGATCCGAATGAAAAGAGAAAGATACTTGAGATAGATCCTGCGTCAAGCTTTGGCACAGGTCAGCATAATACAACTCAGCTTTGCCTTGAGCTTGTGGAGAAAAATCTCTCCGACGGAGCCGAAATTCTAGATCTTGGCTGCGGCAGCGGTATTCTTTCGATAGGCGGTATTCTGCTGGGGGCAAAGAGCGCGACGGCAGTGGATATTGATGAAAATTCCGTAAAAATAGCCATGGAAAATGCGGCTAAAAACAATATTTCCGAGGGCGTTTATACTGCGTACTGCGGAAATATTATTGAAGATAAGGAGCTTGTTTCCAAAATCGGTTCAGACTACGACTTGCTGTGCGCCAATATTGTGGCAGATGTTCTTATCGGTATGAGCGGTCTCTTTGCGGGATTTATAAAAGACGGAGGGACGCTTATTGTGTCAGGCATTATCGACAGCCGCAAGGATGAGGTTATTGACGTTATTAAAGAGCAGGGCTTTACGCTCAATGAAATATGTGAAAAGGAGGACTGGGTAGCAGCTTCTTTTACAAAATAAATCAGTTATAACAATAAATAAAAATCAGACAGGAAAGGAAGATGAAAAATGCAGTTATTGTTTTTAGTAATCAAGAGAGTGGAGCTTGTGGACGAAATTATGAGATCTCTTGCACAGGCGGGTATACGCGGCGGTACTTGTATCGACAGCGTGGGAATGGCAAAGTCGATTTCAGGTATGGACAATCTGCCTATGATAGGCGTACTGCGCTCAATTCTCAGCGGCGAGGACGCAGCACAGAAAGGAAAGACCATTTTCGTAGCCGTTCAGGACGAACAGGTTGAAATTGCAAAAAGAGCAATAACCGGCATTACAGGCGACCTTTCAGAGCCTAATGCGGGCGTACTTTTCGGAGTTCCCATTACTTTTGCGGAGGGTATTAACTGAGTGGAAAAAGCAATTCTTTAGGCAGTAAAAATAATGTGTGTGTAAGTCAGGAACATATTGATAAATTTTGCGGGATATTGAAAGACATACTAAATGATGAGTTATCATCAGGCAATATTATTAAGCAAACTTATGAGGGGTATCCCGAGGGTACGACAACTATTGTATTACAAAAGCCGTTTAAAAGACCGATAAAAAAGGATTTTTCAGGTATTGAATTTAAAAATGTAAATGACCCTCATTATTGGAAAGCTGAGTATCATGACATAGAAAATCATTTGATTCTGATTTGCGGATTTAACGGACCACAGGATTTGGACTGGAATTATTGATTTTTACCCAAACAGGGCAGGCGATAATCCGACTGCCCTGTTTATGTGTATATTACGGTACAACGAGGGAGCTGTTCCCTGCAAATGTAACTTTTACTTTGTCGTATAGGAGTGAAGATGTGGAACGTTTATTGAAGAAATATAAACTGGCTAAGGCTTATAATAATTTCAGCATTGTTTTTTTACCTGTATCGTTTATTATAATGATTGTTATGATAACTTTAGGCGTTTTGGTTTATATTGACAGGTTAACGCTATTTATGGTTGCTGCTATTGTGATTCCCGTCATTACGTCAATTAATTTTATATTTTCATATAATCCAAGGAGCAATACTGCTGAAAAGCTAGCAGATTATTTTATTGATGAATATAAGGAAAATGCAATCAATGAATTGCAAAAGTATATAAGCAATGATAAATATATGCAATTAAAAATAAGTGTAAAATTGGACGCATATTTTAAATGGGGTACATATAAACGAAATTAACCAAACAGGACAGCCGATAAACCGACTGTCCTGCTTTTTGTTTATATTATTCATCAAAAGTGCTGAACGGCGCAAGGGGAATGCCCGTTTCATTGTAGATCGTAACCTCCGCGTAGTTGAACCAGTTGTAACGTACATATTTCGGCTCTGCGATCTCGGGGGAGCTTACGAAGATCTTTGAACCGTCGATCTTAATGTCGGCAGTCACAAAATTGCCGTCCTCGCCTGCTATTTCAAAGCCCATGGGCTTTTCTCCCTTGATGACAAATCCGTTTTCCGCATAGTCAAAGCTCAGCTCGATACCGCCGTCCTTAATGATATAAGACTTGTAAAGAGGTCCGAACGCCTTGACGTCCATACCGTAGAAAAGCTTTTGAGCCTGTAAGCAAAGTCTTTCGCCTACGGGCTGTTTGTCCAGAGGGTGAATGTTGTCAAGCTCTCCGCAGTCGGAAATTACTGCAATACCCGTGTTCTTCACAGTCCTGAACGTTTTCATCTGCGCCGAACGTATCTTGCACCAGTGCTTGTAATCGGGGTCGCGGGAATACTGAAACATCGGGAGCTGCACCATAATAAACGGCAGAGAATCGTCCCCCCACTTTTCTCTCCACAGGGAAATCAGACTTGTAAGAAGTTTGTAATAGCTGTCGAGCTTGTGATCGTCCGATTCGCCCTGATAGTATAAAAATCCCTTTAAGGTATACGGACAAAGTCTCATCAGCATATTGTGGAACATATTGGCAGGTCTAAATGGGTTAAGTTCGTTTATAGGACCGGGCCATTTGTTTTCGCCGCATATGTCACATACCTTATCCCAATTCATTCCTGGCTCCTGCTTATAGCACTCCTGCTCTTTTCTGCACCATTCCTTGTGATATTCCTCGTAATCGCGGTATTCCTGAATTTGCTGATCAAGGGACTTGCCCTTGATCTTTTCGTCGTATTCCTCTATGTAGCTTGAAATGGTCTTGTCACGTTCAAGTGTTTCTCTGTCTACCCAGCTTGACGCGGACGTTCCGCCCCAGTTACAGCCGATAAGTCCCACGGTAACGCCAAGTTCCTTGGAAAGTTTTCTTGCAAAATGGAATCCTACTGCGCTCCACGCCTTTGAATTTTCAGGGGACGCAGTATTCCAGCAGGTGTTATTGCCCTGCTCCTCAGCCTCTTTTTCTGTAGCAACCTTAGGCGTATAATAGAAACGGACTCCGCAGCTTTCGTCAAGAGTACTTAAAATCTCCTTGCCGTCTTTGGCGTTCTGTAGTTCAAGCTCCATATTGGACTGTCCTCCGCAGAGCCATACTTCGCCTATAACTACATGATAAAATGTAATAGTTTCCGTTGCGTCGGTAATGACCATTTCGTATTCGCCGCCTGCGCTCATAGGAGGCAGTTCAAGAGACCATTTACCTCCCCTGACTGCGGCTGTTTTGGTTATGCCGTTAAGAGTAACGCTGACAGTTCTTCCGTCCTCTCCCTTACCCCATACGGCGATATTTTTATCTCTTTGCAAAACCATATTATTGCTGAATATCTGTGCGGCTTTAAGCATTTTTATTCCTCCGTCATTTTCAAAATAAATTTTTCTGCTTCACAAGAAAAGGAGATACAAAGCCTGCGCCGTATACCTCCTTATGCTATTACAATTATATTCCTTTTTTAGTTTAATGTCAATAGAGAATTGGAAAATGGGGTAAATTTTTTAGGGCTTTACCAGCCTGTAAAAAAGCCGTCTATCCTCCAAGGAGAATCCTCCGTTTCCCTGCATACGCATACATATGTAAAATTTTCTCCCTTTGTAAGACCCTGCCAGCCGTCGTCTATTGATTTGCTGTAACATACAGAAAAAACAGATACTTCCGCCATATTGTTGTACCGTTCGCTGTCGGGGATATTTTCGCATTGAGTTATCTCCGTTATTTTTATATCATCTCTGAAATTATGAAAGGAAAAGCTTTCATTCCAAGATACCGTATGTCTTTTTCCGCTGTTTACCAATGCGCCGTCTTTTGGAACATATTCTGCGGCTAGGTTATCGGTTTCTATCAAATACTGACCGTTCTGATTTCCGCTGTCCCAATATGCAAAATACTGCTCGACTGTTTCCTGTGCAGTAAGACCCTCGGGAACTTTGGTAAAGCTGTATACAATATTCATAATTAACAGGAATACGAAGAGTAAGAGGATAATTCCCGCCGATATACATATTATCAGCGATCGGCTTTTCCTTTTTTTCTGATTTCCCTTTGTTTCCCGTTGTTCGGAAAATTTCATCAGTCTTTCCTCTGCCATAAAAATTCCCCCTTTTAATCATAATAAATCAAAAGGGGGATATTTGCAAGCCTGAATCCGTAAAATTAAGTTATTTTTAAGAAAAGGTCTTGTGATACGGATTTATAAGCCTGTAGGTTATGCTTGCAATTAGTTTCGCTGGAGGCAGGTTTTTTCCGGGATTTTGTATTCCATATAGTTTCATCTTATTACTCGATAAACGACTTCATACCGTGCTCACGTCTCCATTCAAGGAATTCCTCATATGTCCCCTGTCTGTCAATACAGCCGTCGGGAGTTATCTCGATTATACGGTTTGCTACCGTCTGAACTATTTCATGATCGTGGGAAGCAAAGATAACAACGCCCTTGAAGTCCCTGAGACCGTTGTTTACCGCTGTAATGGATTCCAGATCAAGGTGGTTGGTAGGTCTGTCAAGCATAATGACATTTGAACCGAACAGCATCATACGGCTGAACATACATCTTACCTTTTCTCCTCCCGAGAGAACCTTTACAGGCTTGTATATCTCGTCGCCTGTGAAAAGCATTCTGCCTAAGAAACCGCGCAGGAACGTGTCCGTTACTTCCGAGGTGGAGTATGGTCTTATCCAGTCAACAATGCTCTCGTCGTGACCGTTGAAGTAAGCGGAGTTGTCCACAGGGAAGTAGGAGCGGGAGGTCGAAACTCCCCACTTGATCGTACCCTCGTCAGGCTCTTCCTCCTCCGCAAGAATTTTGAACAGAGCGGTGATAGCCTGCTCGCTTTCGCCGATAAACGCTACCTTGTCAGTTCTCGACAGAGTAAATGATACATTGTTGAGCAGCTTGACTCCGTCCACAGTCTTGGAAATTCCGTTGACTTTCAGCACGTCCTTGCCCAGCTCTCTGTCCATATTAAAGCCGATAAACGGATACTTTCTCGATGATGCAGGCATTTCCTCAACGGTAAGCTTGTCAAGGAGCTTTCTTCTTGCAGTCGCCTGCTTTGATTTGGACTTGTTAGCCGAGAAACGATTGATAAATTCCTGTAATTCCTTGATTTTTTCCTCTGCCTTTTTGTTCTGATTTTTCATCATTCTCTGCATAAGCTGTGAGGACTCGTACCAGAATTCATAGTTGCCCACATACATCTTGATCTTGGTGTAGTCTATATCCACTATATGGGTGCAGACGTTGTTAAGGAAGTGTCTGTCGTGGGAAACCACAAGCACTGTGCCGAAATAGTCCGCCAGAAAATCCTCAAGCCAGCGGATAGCGTCGATGTCAAGGTGGTTGGTAGGCTCGTCGAGCATAATTATGTCCGGATTTCCGAACAAAGCCTGTGCAAGCAGGACTTTGACCTTTTCATTACCCGATAATGCCGACATCTGAGAATATAGAATATCCTCGGGCAGTCCCAGACCTTGAATAAGACGGGAAACGTCCGACTCAGCCTCCCAGCCGTTAAGCTCTGCAAATTCGCTTTCAAGCTGTCCCGCTCTGTCGCCGTCCTCTTCGGAAAAATCCTCTTTGGCGTAAAGCTCGTCCTTTTCCTTCATAATGTCGTAAAGACGCTTGTTGCCCATAATAACGGTGTCCAGCACGGTATATTCATCGTAGGCAAAATGGTCCTGTTTGAGTACAGAAAGCCGCTCGTCCTTTGATATGGCGACTTCTCCCGTTGTCGGTTCGATGTCGCCGTTCAAAATCTTAAGAAAAGTGGATTTTCCGGCTCCGTTCGCTCCTATTATTCCGTAGCAGTTGCCGTTTGTAAATTTAAGGTCAACGTCCTTGAATAAAAGCTGACCGCCGAATGAAAGACTTACATTTGAAACTGTTATCATTTTAATTCTCCTAATTATTTATATCAGATTTTCCAGATGTTCTCCGCATAATCCTTGATAGTTCTGTCAGACGAGAATTTGCCCGCGTTGCAGATGTTGAGCCAGCATTTCTTAGCGTAGCCGAGCTTATCCTTGTAATCTGCATTCATTTTAAGCTTTGTCTGAACATAGCTTGTCAAATCCCCCAGCACATAATAATGATCGGGAACATGCCAGCTTGCTCCGTCTGTGAGAGCCTTGTAAAGCTCTTTAAAGCTGCCCTCCTGATCTGAGGAAACTCCTCCGTCGCAGAATGTGCCGTCTATGAGCTTGTTAACGACACGGTTGATCTTTTCGTCCTTGAAAAGAATTTCTCTCGGGTCGTATTCGGGCATAATTTCCGCAAGCTCTTCAACTCTTGCGCCGAAGATGTAGTTGTTTTCCTCGCCTGCCTCCTCAGCGATCTCAACGTTTGCTCCGTCGTAAGTACCCAGCGTGCAGGCTCCGTTGAGCATGAGCTTCATATTGCCCGTGCCGCTTGCCTCCGTACCCGCTGTGGAGATCTGCTCCGAAACGTCAGCGGCACATACAAGCTTTTCGGCATAGGACACATTGTAATTCTGTACAAAAACGACTTTGAGAAGATCCTTTGTGTCGGGGTCTGCATTGACGAAATCGCCTATTTCATTGATAAGCTTTATGATAGCCTTTGCGCGTCTGTAGCCCGGAGCGGACTTTGCTCCGAAAATATAGACTGTAGGCGTGAAGTCCTTGATAGAACCGTCCTTTATGCCGAAATAAATATAGAGTATCGACAAAGCGTTAAGGAACTGTCTCTTGTATTCGTGAAGTCTCTTTATCTGAATATCGAATATCCAGTCGGGATCGATGTCCTTGCCGTCGCGGGACTTTACAAAGTCCGCAAGCTGACATTTCTTAGCCTCCTTGACAGCTATAAACTCTTTGAGAATGCTTTCGTCGTCTGCGTACTTTTCAAGCTTTTTCAGCTCGCTCAGATCCTTTACCCAGTCTGCATTGCCAAGCAGTCTTGTGATAAGCGCGGAAAGCTCGGGATTGCACAGCGCAAGCCAGCGTCTCTGAGTGATACCGTTTGTTTTGTTCTGAAAACGTTCGGGATATATCGCATACCATTCTTTAAGAGCGTCGTTTTTGAGTATCTCCGTATGGATAGCAGCTACGCCGTTTACATAAGAGGACACATAAATAGCCATAAACGCCATTTTTACCTGTCCGCCGCCTATGGGGGACATCTTCTTTATCTGTTGCTTATCTATACCGAGAGCGTACATGTCTCCTATAAATCTCTCGTTTATCTGTAAAATTACAGCGTAGACCTCGGGGAGAATTCTCTCCACAAGACCGCTGTCCCACTTTTCAAGAGCCTCAGCCATAATAGTGTGGTTAGTGTAGTTGAAAACCTTGTGTGCCGTCTCAAACGCGCTGTTAAAGCTATAACCCTCCGCAATAAGCTGTCTGATAAGCTCTGGGATAGCGATAACAGGGTGCGTGTCGTTAAGCTGAATGGTAACATAGTCCGCAAAATTGTCAAGAGTGCCGAAACGCTCTTTGTGCTTTTTCAGAGCGTCGGTAACGCTTGCCGCAGAGAAGAAATACTCCTGCTTGAGTCTCAGAATTTTTCCTGCCTCAAAATTGTCGTTTGGATAAAGCACCTTTGAAATGTTTTCAGCCGCAGTTTTCTCAGCAGCCGCCTTTTCAAAGTCGCCGCTGTTGAAGTCTGCAAAGTTAAATTCCTCAACAGCCTCAGCCTGCCACAGACGGAGGTTTCCCACGTTCTTAGTGCCGAATCCGATTATGGGCATATCGTAGGGAACAGCCTTTACGGTCTGGTCTGCGTACTTAACGGTAACGGTATCCTCATCTCTTCGCTTTGACCAAGGGTCTCCGTATCTCTGCCAGTCGTCGGCGTACTCGGTCTGGAAGCCGTTTTCGATACCCTGCTTGAAAAGACCGTACTTATATCTTATACCGTAGCCGTCCAGCGGAATATCATGCGCCGCCGCAGAGTCCAGAAAACAAGCCGCAAGTCTGCCAAGACCGCCGTTGCCGAGAGCGGCGTCCTCTATGTCCTCCAGCTCGGAAAGACTTCTGCCGTGCGATTTCAGGATATCGTCAACGTCCTCGGTAATTCCCAGACAAAGCAGATTATTGTAAATTGCTCTGCCCATAAGAAATTCCATAGACAGATACATAGCGCGTCTGTTTGCAAGGTGATTTTCCGTGCTTGTCTCCCAGTCTCCGCTGATGTATTCCATTACGACTGAGGAAATACACTCGTGTAACTGCTGTGACGACGCGTTTTCAATGCTTACGGAAAACTTGCGTTTTAAGTCGTTTGCAAGCTCCGACTGAAATTGTGTTTTATTCATTTTTTTCAGATCCTTTCCGATAAATTATTCTGTATAAGCCGTACGTTCGGCAATTTTGTTTTTATTTGTGTATCTCAATACTGCGGTTATCCAAACTATAATATCCGTAACAGGAGCAATTATTAATAATGCATCCATAAACAAACCTTCTGCTAAGCCTGCAAAAAGCTGTCCTGAGGGAGGAACAAAGACATACTCATACCACAGCCAGTAGAAAAACGGGATAAGTATGCTTATGACAGTCCAAATACAAGCTTTGGGGTATCTGCAAACAAAGCAGCTCCAATATCCCTTGAAAGCCTCTCTGCATACTGTCATCAGTATCAGCCCTATAAGCATAAGAGGAATGATGATCCATAAGGAATAGTCTCTGTAAACATAATCGCTGGGGTCTCTGATGTCGTACAGAATTTCAAGTTCATCGCCTATCTCAAATTTTTCGCCGATAGATTCGGCAAAGGTTCGCTTATATTCCTTACCGTTTACCGTAAATGTGGCTACGGGAGAAATATATGACTTGTCGGCATTATAAGACCGATACCCCGTGACCACGGCGGAGCATTTTCTCAGATGTGAATTTTCATTACATTGGTAAGCAAAAATACCTACGGCGAATATCAGCATTATAAATGAAATGTTGAGAAAAAATCGTTTCATATTCTCCGCTCCTTATAAAAATATCTCAAATCCCTCTGATGTATATTCGATAGTCTTTTCAATATTGTCTGTTGTTCTCTCAAAGGTATTGTTATATGTCTCGCTTGTTGTGGCGGTATAATAGCAGGAAAGTCCGCTGCTTTCGGTTGACAGCTCGATATCCAGATCAAAATCGGTTATCTGATGCCAGTTCCATTGCATTATGTGTACCGTTACGGTGCAGTCCGTTTCGGGAACGTTAAACCTAAAACCGTATCCGCCGTACATACCGCCCCGAATGGAAACCTTACCGTTCTTTTCTTTGACCTTGTAGCTTCCCAAGGACGTAACTTCAAGCTGTGACAGATCATAATCGGTTCCGTCAACAGTGACCGAAACATTACCCTTGATCCTGTTGCCGAGATAAAACCTCGGAGAAATGGGAAACGCTGTAACTGCCAAGATCAGAACAGCAATTATGCTCAAAATTACTGTCAGGCGTTTTTTATTTTTTGTCATTCTCAGCCGCCCGTCCGTAGATCTCCGTCAGCCGTGCGATCTTCTCGGCAAGCTTATCGTCCAGTACAGCCATATTCACAAGACGCCACTTCCAGTTTTCGCCTACCGTTGAGGGCGTGTTCATTCTTGCAGAGGAGTCAAGCTCCAGAAAATCCTGCATCTGCGCTATTGCCGTGTCGGAAATACTTGACCAGCACAGCTTTATCATACCCCATATAATGTCGCTGTCCTCGGTAATTCCCAAGTATTCCTTGCAGTAGCCAATAGTCTTTTCATCAGCGGAGTTCACCCAGCCTGCAATAGTTTCGTTGTCGTGAGTGCCCGTATAGCAAATGCTGTTTGAATTCTTGAAATTGTGGGGGAGATAAACGCTGTCGGGGTCTGAGTCAAAGGCAAATTCCAGTATCTTCATACCGGGATAGCCCGAGCTTTCAAGCATTTTCACTACCTTTTTAGTGAGGAAGCCCAAGTCCTCAGCAATAATATCAAGCTCGCCCAGACGCTTGTTCACTTCCTTGAAAAGCTTCATATCGGGACCCTTGCGCCATTTGCCTTTCCGCGCGTTCTTTGCTCCGTAGGGTATGCAGTAGTAGCTCTCAAAGCCTCTGAAATGGTCGATTCTCACAGTGTCGTATATCTCAAATGCGGACTTTATCCTGTCCACCCACCAGCGGTATTTTTCCTTAGCCATAACGTCCCAGCGGTAAAGAGGATTTCCCCATAGCTGACCGTCCTCTGAGAAAACGTCGGGAGGACAGCCTGCGACCTCGATCGGCTTTTTCTCCTTGTCAAGATAGAAATATTCCGGGGACGCCCATACCTCCACGCTGTCATAAGCGCAGTAAATGGGAATATCGCCTATTATCTTAATGCTGTGTTCGTTGGCGTATTTTTTCAGCTTTTTCCATTGAGTGAAATATTCGTACTGTACAAAGCACCAGAAATCAATATCGTCGGAATACTTTTTAGCCGCCGCTTTGAGAGCCTTTGGCTTGCGCATTCTGAGACCGTCTTCCCACTCGTACCATGCCTTGCCGTCGTGAGCGAATTTCAGAGCCATAAATAATCCGTACTCATAAACCCAGCTTTTGTTCTCCACAACAAATTTGGCATACCCTTTAGCAGGCTTTTTTCGGAAACGCTTGTGAGCGATTTTCAGCACCTTGAAAATATTTTCATAGATCAGACCGTAGTCAACGGAATTTTTATCCTTGCCCCAGTTTATTTCCTTGTATTCCTCGGACTTTAAATATCCGTCCTTTTCAAGAGCTTCAAGGTCTATAAAATAAGGATTTCCCGCGTGAATTGAAAAGCTCTGATAAGGCGAGTCTCCGTAGCTTGTGGGAGATACGGGAAGTATCTGCCAACAGCTTTGCTTGGATTTCACAAGGAAATCTACAAAAGCATAAGCCTCATTGCCCAGCTTGCCGATTCCGTAATTGTTAGGCAGAGAAGATATATGCATTAATATGCCGCTTTTTCGCATAATGCCGCTCCTTTCAGAAAATATGATCAAAAATATTATACTACATTTTACCGCATTTGGCAAGAGGAATTTTGTTAATTTATGAAAACAAAAAAGACTTGTGAATGGTCATTTTATACCAAAAGCGTTTATGCTTCGGGTATCGGAAATTGAATTTATCCTGCAATGATGCAAATTGTGCAAAGTCAATAATCCCCTGTGTTGATATTTGTGAAAGCCTCCAAAGGTGATGAATTTGTCACTTTTTCTATTGACAATCAGCGTTAAAAGTGATATTATTATCACATAAGGTGATAAATAAATCACTTGATGAATTTTTGAATGCAAAGGAATAAAATGTCGCTTTATAAGTATCATAAGTCCAAATTCCCGGAATGGATATTAATATTTGTTGCCGCTTACTCAAAGGTTGACGAAAAAATATGGGCGTGAATTATCATGGTTTTTATGCTGCTTACGTCATCGGTACTTATCACTATATGGCTTGCCAATTTTCTGTATCATGAGGGTAAGGACAGCGACTGCGTAGAGGGAGAATAATATGAAAAATTACAAAAACAAGCATATCGGCGCTGCCATACTTGCAATAGGTTTAATTATTGTGATGATTATCCCGATACAGGGAATAGTTATGGACATTATTTCAATAGCTTTCGCTGTTTTTGCAGGCGAATTCACCGCCAGATCGGCAAAAGGAGACGAATTGACGGAACATAATATAGCTAAATCCAACAAAATAACGTTGATTGTACTTATTTGCGCTATGGTAGTGTTAGGGGTATGCGGAGATGAAAATGAGAGAGTAGATCTGTCTGCAAATGTTTTCTGGGTTATAGCGGCAGGCGCAGTTGCTTTTAGGAGTATACTTTTCCTGTGGTTCGACAGAATGCCAAAGGAAGAAATGCAGGAGGAATGATATTATGAAATCAAGCAAAACTAAGAAGTCCAAAATTGAAAATCTGCGCAATAAGCATATAGCAGTTATTGCCATTACATTATTGGGAGCTTTTCTTATGATGTTCACCGACGACTGGAGCTCGTATATATGCATCTTCTGCGCTCTTATCGCGGCAAACAGCGGTCGTAAATACGAAGCCGAGGACGAATTGTCAAAGGAAAATATGTACAGAGCCAATACGGCGGTAATGTGGGTTCTGATCGCCGCAATGATAGTTTTGGCAGGTTACAATAAATGGCAGGACATAGGCTATGTCGTTTATCTCTGTGCCGCCTGTCTGGCAATAGCTTTGAGAAGCGCGCTTTTCCTCTGGTTTGACAGAATGCCTAAGGAAATCTCGGAGGACGAATAATGTCTGAGCTGAAAACAAAATTAAAGGAATACAGAGCAAAAAATAATTTGAAACAGGGAGATCTGGCGGAAATGGTAGGAGTACGCCGCGAAACTATTATCCGTCTTGAAAAGGGGCAGTATAATCCCTCGCTTAAGCTTGCTATGGACATAGCAAAGGTGTTCGGGGTGACTGTGGAGGAGTTGTTTTTCTTTGAGGAATAATTAAGGCGGCACTGCACAAAGAGCTGTGCGGTTTGTCTTGACGGGAGCATTGCTATGTTCCCGTTTTCTTTGACATTATGATAAAAATATGGTATAATGATTTTATACTATTTAGAAATCAGAGGTACAAAAATGGATATTAATAAAACCCTTGCCAAGGAATTTAATCTCAGACAGGAGCAGGTAGACAATGCCGTTGCGCTTATGGACGACGATAAAACTATCCCGTTTATCGCCCGTTACCGTAAGGAACAGACAGGTTCTCTTGACGACCAGATACTTCGTGAGCTTTCCGACAGACTAACATATCTGCGTAATCTTGAAAAGCGTAAGACTGAGGTCGTTTCCTCGATTACAGAGCAGGAGAAAATGACGGACGAAATAGCCGCCGCTATCGAAAAGGCTCTCACACTCGTTGAAGTCGAGGACATCTACCGTCCCTTCAAACCCAAGAGAAAAACAAGAGCCTCCGTTGCAAGAGAAAAGGGACTTGAGCCGCTTGCGGAGATCCTTATGTTGCAGGATATGAACACAGATCCCAATGTCGAGGCGGAGAAATTTATAAACGAGGAAAAAGAGGTCGCGTCCGCCGAAGCCGCATTGCAGGGCGCTATGGATATTATTGCCGAGGATATTTCAGACAATGCGGAGCTGAGAAAAAAGCTGAGGGGACTTTTCACCCGCATAGGAATGATAATCTCCGCTGCGGTTTCGGAGGAGTCCGACGAGGTATATAAGAATTATTTTGAATATTCCGAGGCTGTAAACAAAATTGCAGGGCACAGAGTTCTGGCTATTGACAGAGGTGAAAAAGAGGGCGCTCTGAGAGTGTCCGTTGCAGTTCCCGACGGCGAGGGGGAGCGTTTGTGCATATCCGAATTTGTTAAGAATGACAGCGAGTGTGCAAAGCTTGTACAGGCGGCATGCGAGGATAGCTGTAAGCGGCTTATTTTTCCCTCTGTGGAGCGCGAGATAAGAGCGGAGCTTTCCGCTGACGCTCAGGAGGGCGCGATCAAGGTGTTCGCTTCAAATCTGAGACAGCTTTTAATGGCTCCGCCTGTGAAGAACACCGTTACTCTCGGTCTTGATCCGGGATACGCCCACGGCTGTAAGGCGGCTGTGGTGGACGCTACAGGCAAGGTACTCGATACGGCTATCGTGTACCTTACTCCTCCCCGCAAGGAGACAGAAAAGGCAAAGCGTATTCTTACAGAAATGATAAAAAGGCACAGAGTTTCCACTATATCCATAGGTAACGGCACAGCTTCGCGCGAGACGGAGCAGTTTACTGCCGAGCTTATAAAGACCATACCGCAGAAGCTTTCCTATATGGTAGTTTCCGAGGCGGGAGCGTCGGTCTATTCCGCGTCTAAGCTTGCGGCGGAGGAGTTCCCGGAGTACGATGTTTCACTGCGTTCGGCTGTGTCCATTGCCAGACGTTTACAGGACCCTCTTGCAGAGCTTGTAAAAATAGACCCAAAGGCGATAGGCGTTGGGCAGTATCAGCACGATATGCCAAAGGCGAGAATGGACGAGGCTCTCAAAGGCGTTGTCGAGGACTGCGTAAACTCCGTTGGAGTAGACCTTAATACAGCCTCGTATTCTTTGCTTTCATACATTTCGGGTATCAATTCCGCCGTAGCGAAGAATATAGTGGCTTATCGTGAGGAAAACGGCGCGTTTACCGACAGAAAACAGCTATTAAAGGTCAAAAAGCTGGGTGCAAAGGCTTACGAGCAGTGCGCGGGTTTTCTGAGAGTGCCCGGAGGAAAAAATCCTCTGGACAATACGGGTATTCACCCCGAAAGCTACGAGACGGCAAAGGCGCTGCTTGACAAGTGCGGATTTACTGCGGCTGATTTAGGCGACAGTGAGAAGATCGGCAGTAAGGTAAAAAAAGTGGGACTTTCACAGATCTCCAAAGAAACGGGAGCGGGTCTGCCCACACTTACGGACATAGTAAAGGAGCTTGAAAAGCCGGGCAGAGACCCTAGAGACGAGCTGCCGCCTCCGCTGATGAGAAGCGGAGATATTATGGAACTCAAAGACCTTACTCCCGGTATGGAGCTTATGGGAACAGTCCGCAACGTAATAGATTTCGGAGCATTTGTGGATATCGGCGTACACGAGGACGGTCTTGTGCATATATCACAGCTCTGCGACAGATATGTAAAGCACCCGCTAGAAGTCGTAAAGGTAGGCGAGGTGGTAAAGGTATGGGTACTTGACGTAGATCTCAAGCGCAAGAGAATTTCGCTGACTATGAAAAAGCCTTGATCAAAAACAGGAGGACAGCATGTACGCCGTCCTCCTTAATCTTGCCATTACCGACAGATAGGCTTTAAGCCCTTCTGCAAATCTATTTTCCGGTAATTCCGATAAAGCAGTATAAATATATCGCTGACTGTTTCCTCCACATCCTCTTTGGGACACTGAGACCTCAGCTTGCTGTACACTATTTTATAGACCAGCAGACTGAAAATATCCACAGCGGCGGATATAGCCGTCCCGATATCCGAGTCAAACAGGTCAAGCAGCTCACTGTCTGTCATAAGAGGGCACCTCTTTCTGAAACGTTTCTGTAAATACATATACGATCGTATCAGTAAAATTGACAGGATAAACTGACTTTTTTATGCTTGTATTGCTTAAATTTGACGTTTTGTTTACACAGAGTTGACGAAAAAAAGAAAATATGGTATAATATTAGCCAATACATGGGACATAATACTTATTGACAAATACCAATCTTAAAAAAGGAGATTTTTACAATGAATGTTGCGGTAATTATTGCAGGCGGTTCGGGTCACAGAATGGGACAGGATATTCCAAAGCAGTTTATCAACGTCTATGATAAGCCTGTGCTTATTTATACTCTGGAGGGTTTTCAGAAGCACCCTCAGATAGACGCTATCGAAGTCGTTTGTATCGACGGCTGGCACGATATTCTGTGGGCTTATGCGAAGCAGTTCAATATCACTAAGCTGAAATGGGTGGTCTCTGGCGGTGAAACGGGTCAGGAGTCTATAAGAAACGGCGTATATAATCTGGAGGATAAATGCTCTTCCGACGATATAGTCATTATTCACGACGGCATCAGACCTCTGGTTGACGAAAGCGTTCTGTCAGATGTTATCATAAAATGTGAAAAGTACGGAAACGCCGTTACTTCACTGCCTTATAACGAGCAGATATTCGTGGTAGACGACGAGAAGTCCACAGTCAAGTATATACCGAGAGAAACTCTAAGACGTGTTTCGACTCCTCAGGCGTATAAATTCGGCAAGCTTGACGAAAAGTACCACGAGGCTTTTGAAAAGGAAATAGGTATCTACGGATCTTCTTATACGAATACAATGATGGTCGAGCTTGGCGAAAGACTTTATTTTGCCGCAGGCTCGGACAAGAATATCAAGCTGACCACTAAGGACGATCTTGAAATGTTCAAGGCGTATCTGAAGTCCGATACGGACAACTGGCTGAAGTAAAGGAGCGTAAGATATTGGAAAATCAAAAAACACATTTACTTGACAACGAGCTTTACAAGGCTGATATCGCCTCTGCCGCAGCGTTGCCATTCCCTTGGGAGAAGCTTAAGGATAAATCCTTGATGATAACAGGCGCGTCGGGTATGATAGGCAGCTTTCTTATTGACGTTATTATGAGCAAGCCTGAGCTTAACTGTAAGATTTTCGCAATAGGCAGAAATGCGCAAAAAGCCCATGACCGTTTCGGCGTGTATGAAAACAGCGGGCTTTTCGAGTTTATCTCCGCCGATATAAACAAGTCTTTTGAGATCGGCGCAGACAGAGTAGATTTTATTTTTCATGCGGCAAGCAATACTCATCCCGTCGCTTATGCAACAGATCCTATAGGAACTATAACTACAAATATCCTCGGAACATATAATCTTCTGGAATTTGCTTCTGCTCATAAGACCGAACGCTTTGTGTTCGCTTCATCGGTTGAGGTCTACGGCGAAAACAGGGGAGATACCGATAAGTTTTCGGAGGATTACTGCGGATATATCGACTGTAATACCCTCCGCGCCGGATACCCCGAGGGAAAGCGTGCGGGAGAGGCTCTCTGTCAGGCTTACATCAAGCAGAAGGGTCTTGACATTGTTATTCCCAGACTTTCAAGAACTTACGGACCCACAATGCTTATGTCCGACACAAAGGCTATCTCACAGTTTATCAAAAAGGGCGCGGCAGGCGAGGATATTGTGCTGAAATCCGAGGGCACTCAGTTCTATTCTTACAGTTATGTTGCAGACGCGGTAACGGGAGTGCTTGCATGTCTGTTTTACGGAAAGTGCGGCGAGGCATACAACATTTCCGACGAGCATTCGGATATAACTCTCAGAGACCTTGCAAACGTTATTGCCGATTATGCGGGAAAGAAAGTAGTTTTCGATCTGCCTGACGAGACCGAAAGAGCAGGATATTCCAAAGCGACAAAGGCTATCCTTGACAGCGCAAAGCTCAATGCTCTCGGCTGGAAAGCCGCTTACGATATGAAAGCAGGGCTGACCAGAACAGTGGATATTCTGAAAGCTATAAATGATTAAGATAAATGACGAAAGTTTTATAGATTTTTAAACGCCTGAGAATTGTTGGTTCTCAGGCGTTTGTATTCTTATTGCTATAGATAAAATTAGTGTACATTGCTTCTGAAAATGTTAATCATCTGAATATTTGGCGTCCAGTTCGCTTGCCCTGCGATTAGCTTCGTTTATGAAGTCGATAAAATCTTGTTTTGTTAAAAATCCCACATTCAGACATTTATATTCATTAACAAGCTTGCAGTTACTTGGAAGCTTTTCACAAAGCTCAAGAGTGAAATCATTTTCTCCGATAATACTATCATAATGTATGAATTTCTTATCCGTATTTGAACGCCAACGCACATAGAAAAATATCGGAGTAAGCGACAGGGTGCCTACTGTAAGGTAGTTTGAATACTGTACACATAGAATTGAATATGTATAACCGTCATCACGATCTTCAAAGTGATTAAGAGAAGGCCAGTCGCCCAGCTTGTAACGCTTGTGCGCCTCGGGGTTTTCAGTAACCTCGTCTATCATCGGCGTAAATTGCCTTGAAAGCTCCCGCAAAAATGTTGCAGACGGTGAACACATTTTTGTAACAAAGCAGTCATACACACGGATATTTTTGTTGGAATACATCGCGGCCGACAGCTTTGGCTGAGGAAAAACAGCAGATAATATCTCATTCTGTTCATCGCTGCAAAGCTCAGCATACTCCGGCAAGCCCTTTGAACGCAAACAATCAAAGTAGCTGTCGTTTGCGAGTTTAGGCCAACGAAACCATACTATGCCTTTATATGTACGCCCAAGCGTCAGCATTGCAGGCATATAAGAAAAATCCTCCATATTGTACTGCTTATTATTGTATGTCATAAGCTTTATAGTATTTTTATCGGGATAACGTTCTTCAAGCTGCGGCGATAACTGTTTGTGAACAAATGAATCATCGCATCTGCACCACGACGGCAGTCCCGCACAAGAGCTTTCAAGAAAAGCAGAATTAACGCTGTTTGCATGTGTTATATTATCCGAACAAATTGTTATTTTTCTCATAAACATAACGCCCCGAGTTAATAAGAATAATCATGCTGCTACGGATTGTTAAACAACTGTACATCGCTGTTTTTGGAAATGAAATATTCTTCGGGTACCTGCAAATCTTTGCCGTTGCCCGATACTACGCTTACGATTCCCTTACATTCGTAGAAAGCGATCTTTGTTTCCTTAGAGGAGCTTCCCATTGCCACGACATTTGCGCCTTCGCAGGCAATACTAATGTCGCAGTCGTGCATGGTGATAAGCGCTGCGCCTTCTTCCGAACCGATTCCGCATATTTTCTTTCCCTTGAAAAGCATATCTATCTTCGTGTCATTGATGTTCATGCTGCTGTTTTTCACAGTATATGCGCAGATACCGCCGATTCCGTTGCCCGAGGATTCCATAATTATTTCGCTGTTGTTGATATCAACATCCATACTCTTTGCAAAGCTGCCTATGCCGATTCCATGCGAGCATTGCTTCTTGATGCTTAGCTTTGTATCGTCTATCTCAACAATAGCTCCTCCGTCGGGACTGCCTATGCCCACTACCTGATTACCGCTCAGCTCGATGAAAAGCTCCCTGACCTGTAGCTTGATCTTTGATCCTGCGCTGTTCAGACCTCCGCCGATAGCAACGCATTTTTCGTTGTCAAGATGAATAAACAGACTGTTTTCAAGCATGATGCGTATGTTTCCGTAGGAGTGTACCGTGTCTGTGCCGATTCCATAGCTTTGATTAGAGGCTGAAGAAATACTGAGCGCACCGTCTCCGATAATAATAAGCTCCGAGGTTTCCGGTACCTTTATTGCTCCCTGAAGTGAAACGCTGCCTGAAATATTAAGCGTAAGTCTGCTGTTTTTTCCCAGGATTATGCAGGTCCCCTCATGCTCATTTTTCATTGAAACGTCTACAAGATTAAGAGTACAGTCAAGACCGTCCTTGATCTTGATAACAGTTTCTGAAATATGATCTCTTGCACCGTTTATAGTATACTGTTCGCTGTTAATGAAAATATCCGTAAAGCTGTCAAAATCCAACGATATAAGGGATATTTCGTTTTCTGTACCTGTGAAATAGGTTTTTCTGACCCTGTGATTTTCGTTAAGGCGGTTAAGATCCCTGATCTCGTCGGCAATTTCAGGTTTGATCTTCGGTATGACCTCAGGCGCAGGTCTTGCTATGTAGTAGCCTTGAATAAGATCCACTCCCATTGAAATTACCATTTTAAGTTCCTCAGGAAGCTCAACTCCTTCTGCAAGAACGCTGAAATCGTTGTCATGCGCATAGTCGATAATATTCTGAGTAAAGTGCTGTTTACGCTTGTCCTCGTGAATATTCATGATCAGGCTGCGGTCTATCTTCACACAGTTGGGCATAAAGGTCAGCAGATTGCTGATATTTGAATAGCCTGTTCCGTAATCGTCGATAGCGATCTGGAAACCGATTTTTCTGCTGCGGTTGATTATAGTCTGGAGCTGTTCTGCATCCGCTTCAGTATGCTCGGTAAATTCAACTACTACCTTATCCATTACGCTGCCGTATTTTGCATAAAGCTCGTCGAAGTCCTTATCCGGCAGGGTGCAGGAGGGTATGCTGTTGATAAACAGCATTTTATCCCGGAACATTTCGGGGTTTTTATAGAGAAAGCTGAAAAGATTTGTCATTGTATGTCTTTCCACATCTCCAAGTCTTCCCAAAGCGTCAGCATGATTTAGTATCGCGATAGGCGATATCTTTATCTCTCCTCCGCTTCTCATGAGCGCCTCGTACGCAAAAATATTTCCCGTCTTAGCGTCAACAATAGGCTGGAAGTGATACGAGAACAGATTATCGTTAAGCATTTTGGATACATATTTTCTTTTCTCAGGATCAAAATCCTTATCCTTTGTATTGCTCGAGATCTTTCTCGCTTTATTGTGATTATCCTTAGTCAGAGAACGCTGGTAGCTTGCTTCGTACGGCAGCGTATTAAGCACGTCTGCCGACGTGAACGGAGCAGTTACTCTGGAAGTATAAATATGAATTCCGTATTCGGCGTCTGTACCCAAATTATAAGCGTCGATATTTCTTTCAAGATTTATAGGTACTTCATCTACAGGCACAGCCGCGTCAAGTACGCCGCAGATTATAAATTCATCTCCGCTGACTCTGACGCATATATCGTCGTCGCCGGCACAGTTATTGAGAATGACCGACAGCTTTTGCAGGAGTCTGTCTCCCTCGCTGTAACCGTAAGCGGTGTTGATACCGCTTAGATTTGCAATGTCCACCGAAATTATACGCAGCAGCTTATCATCACCGCCAAGCTTTTTAAAACGCTCCGTCATGATTCGCTTGAAGCCTTTCATATTCAAAAGACCCGTAAGCTGGTCTCTTATCTGTGTGTCGGTAACAGCGTCGTTATAAACTATCTGTCTGCGCTGCTTTTCAAGGGCGCAGGTAACATATCTTAACCATTTGGCATAAGTCATATCATAGCATTCTCCGCTGTCGCCGTAGGAAACAACGGTGTATCCGAAATTAACATTAGAAAAATGAAGAGCATTGAAAATATAAGCACAAGGCTTATCCCTCTTTACAAAAATCTCAGGCAGCATAAGAGACTTATCAAATCCGCGGTTAAAATCCACAGTACGGCTATCGTTATATTTAACATAAGGAAGATCGATTCTGTCGGTATACTCCGCCGCAGGAATAGAAGCATGCATAACGTTATCGTTAAGACAAAGCCAGAATCCCTTTAAGTTTCCCAGATAGAAGGTGTACCAATCAAGCTTCCACAGATAGTCGGTAAAATCATCGGCTCCCATAAGCTCCTCCGACATAAAATTATAGTAGGAGTCAAAGCCGTCCCGTCTTGTGGCGATCATGCTGTCCATAGCCGCATTTGCAAGCTGACCGTAGTTTACCTCAGAGCAGCCGCAGGTGGAGCCTATCTCCATTGTGCATGCAGGTATATCGTTCCAAGGAACATATTCCGTCCCGTTAAGCTGAGAGATGATCTTTCTTGCCGCATTTACCGACATAGGCTCGGGATTGCGGGTTACAGATGTTATATTGAAATAATCCGACTTGAAAGGCTCGTTCTTGCTGTAGCCCGTAACGATTACATCAGAAGGAATCTTTACGCCTCTTGCCGTAAGTTCACCGATAATTGCGCTTGCAGTAAAGTCGCTGCAGCAGATGATTGCGTCCGGCAGACCCTTGTCAATGATCGACTGCGTAATAGGACCGTAATCGTATGTCCAGTCCTGTCCATAATATATATCGTCCGTTTTAAGTTTAATTCCGTATTTATCCAGCTGAGATGTAAAGCTTTCAAGTATACGATTATGAAATTCCGAGTTTTTCGGACCGCTTACATATGCAGCAGTTTTCGCGTTATGACATTTAGACAGATGAGACAAGATCAGTTCTGCTCCGAGATCGTTGTTGAAAGGAACACATTCAAAGCCTTCCTCAGGCTGCTCGAGAAACACGATCGGTTTACCGAAATTGCGTAGCTTGTCTGTGATCTTGACTGCAATTTTTTTGCAGTTCAATGTGTGAATGTACACAATAAGCCCGTCGACCAGATCATAATTTATTATATCAAATACAGCGTTTTCAGCGTCGGTATAGCTTTCCTCGCCTCGTGTCAGCAGCGTTGAAAAAACCGCGACATCCATATCAGCGGCGAAAAGCTCCTTTTGAATTGTACTGATGGAAGCTTGAAAAAAACTTCTGTCAGGTTCACTGACAATTATCCCAACCAGTCGTCGTTGTTTGTTCAAAGCATTATCCCCCAATGCATTATAATCCTTTTATTTATATATTATAACATATATTATCTAAAATTACAACTATCTAGTTGTGCAAATTGTTTAATGTTTTTTTGTGCAGTTTATGGAAATAAAAGATTTATTTATAAATTTTCGGTGTACGAATTATTAAATAAGAGAGAAAAAATCAACAAGAAAAAAATTCAAATAAATTTTCCACGGAAATCAATTTTTAAAATTTTCTTCTATTGTAAGTCTTTTCCTTGTGAATTTTTACACTTATATCATTTCAAAAAGGATTATTTTCAACCTTTAGAAGTTCTTTTTGGTGAAAAGTCAGGGTGAAAGTTAATGACAAAATATAGAAATTGATTTCCGTGTAAATTTTCCTAAACCACTTGACAAATGAAATAAATAGGTTTATACTTGTAAAAGCGTTAAGAAAAGTTCTGAATATGAAAGGAGTGGGTAAAATGACAATCAAACATGTCATGAATAATAATAGAATGAAGAATATTATTTTGTCAGACGTTATTTTGCCCGCGCTTTGCCTATAGTCCTTTTCTATGCAGATTTATGGATATATGCGGATAACTGTGACCTCTGACGGAGAATTTTCTGTCGGAGGTCTTTTTGTCTGTTCAGGCGATGAATTTAAACTAAGGAAGTGAACAAAATGAAGTTTTTTGATATACTGCCCTCTCTTGCAGAAAACGAACTGCTGAAAAGGGGAATTATGACCGACGAACTGCTTTACTGCGTTAAGGCTGATCTGGACGGCGAGGGCTGCTTTATCGATGTGTATGTAACCTTTACGCCCGATACGCTATGCGTGCTTAGGGGCTATGAGAAGTATACAAAAATGAAACGCAGAGAAAAGCGAAAAACTCTGGAGGCTTTCGATGTCTCAGGCTATGAAGAGTATAAAATATCGGATATTTCCGAAATGTATGTGGACAGGTACGTAAATTCTGCCAGACTTATGATAAAGGATACCGAGGGCAAGGAGTTCCCTGTAGCGAGATTTTCTCTGGGATTTGCGGATAAGTTTGAAAAATTCTCCGCAAGAGTGAACTGTACCGCAAAAGGCGAGCCCATAGACGACAGTCTGCTGGAGGGCGTGAAAACCCATTGCCCTACCTGCGGCGAGCCTTATCCGGACCCTAACCGTCCCGTCTGCCCGAGATGCGTTGACAGGCGTTCGGTTTTCAAGCGGCTTATAGCTATGTTCAAGGATTTTAAATCAGCGGTGCTTCTTATGCTTCTGACTATTGTTCTCAGCAATGTTTTTGCTATAATTGCGCCGATCTTCAGCGCACAGATGCTGTACGACGACGTATTGAGCGAGGACGGAAAGTACTACGGCAAGGTGCTTATGGTGGTGCTGATAATCGTCAGTGTAAATATCGCAAGCCTGATAATGAGAGTAGTCTCGGGCGTTATAACCTCCAAGGTAGTGCCTGTAGTTACACACAGACTGCGAGTGAAAATATTCTCGTCAATGCAGAGCCTTTCGCTGGACTTTTTCACATCAAAGCAGACAGGTTCGCTGATGTCAAGAGTAGACAGAGACAGCCAGAATATCTACTGGTTCTTTACGGATATTGTTCCCTACGGACTTACAAATCTGGTCAAGATCATCGGAATAGCCCTTATTATGCTGGTTATTTCGCCGCTGCTCTCGCTGGGAATTATTGCGACTATCACGTTTATCCAGATAGTCCAGCACCGTTTTTACAAGAGCCAGCGTAAGCTTTACCGTAAGTACGACGTTGCCACACGTTCGGCGAACTCCGTTTTGTCGGACGCTATGAACGGTCAGCGCGTGGTAAAGGCTTTTGCAAGAGAGGATACTGAAACGGAGCGCTACCGTGTGAAAAACACTGACGCATTTCTTATAAATTCCCGTATCAACAACCGTATTGCGGATACTATCCCTGTTATAAACACCTTTCACCAGCTTGTGACAAAGCTTGCGATATATCTGGGCGATGTGCTGGTAATAAAGGGAAATATCCTGTTCGGCGCGCTGTCCGCGCTGATAAGCTACACAAATATGACAGCCGAGCCTATCAGCTTTTTCACATGGATAGGTAACCGCTGGGCTAAGTGTATGGACGCCGCGTCAAGAATGTTTGAGATAATGGACGCTCTCCCCACAGTCAAGGAGTCTGAAAACCCTGCAAGAACGGAAAGTCTCAGAGGAGATATCGAGCTTAGAAACGTGTCCTTTGAATATGAGGCGGGCAGACCTATTATAAAGAATGTGTCCTTTAAGGTGAAGGCAGGTACAATGTTTGGTATAGTGGGAAAAACAGGCGCAGGAAAGTCCACCATAATAAATCTTATGGCAAGGCTTTACGACGTTACAGGAGGAGAGATCCTCTTAGACGGAATACCTATACGTCAGCTTGCCTTTGAGGATATTAGAAGAAGTATAGGTATCGTTTCGCAGGAAACGTATCTGTTTATCGGTACAATAGCAGACAATATCCGCTATGCAAATCCCGAGGCGACTATGGAGGAAGTCATAGAGGCGGCAAAATCCGCCAACGCCCATGAGTTTATTACCAAACTGCCCGAAGGCTATGATACTAAGGTAGGAGAGGGCGGAATTTCCCTGTCCGGCGGAGAAAAGCAGAGGATATCCATTGCAAGAGCGATCATACAAAAGCCGGATATTCTTATTCTCGACGAGGCGACAGCCGCAATGGATACCCGAACAGAGCGTAAGATACAGGCGTCAATAGATAATCTTAAGCAGGGCAGGACTATTATTTCCATTGCCCACAGACTTTCAACTCTGAGGGATGCAGATATGCTGTGCGTAATAGAAAACGGCGAGCTTAAAGAAATGGGAACGCACGATGAGCTGATACGCAGAAAGGGTAAGTATTTCGATCTTTACAAATTGCAGGCGGAGGCTTTGCAGTTTATACAGGAGTAAAATTATGATATACTATCAGGACGAAAAGTATCTTATACGCATTATGAATGAAAGCGATCCGGCGGTATTTGCCGCAGAGGAAACAGCTCAGGGCTGGAATTCGGGCGAGGATAAATTTAATATGCGGCTAAGAGATATGAGAGAGGGAAAATGCGTTCCCATTGTCGCAGAGCTTTACGGCGAGAGAGCCGGCTATATAAACGTTTATCCAGACTGTAAATGGGGCGCATTCGGAGGAAAGGGCTATCCCGAGATAGTGGATTTCGGAGTGCTCGAAAAATTCCGCAGACAGGGCGTAGGCTCAAAGCTTATGGATATAGCCGAGCAGATAGCCGCAGAATACGCCGATACCGTTTATCTGGGAGTTGGACTTCACAGCGGCTACGGAAGTGCGCAGAGAATGTATGTGAAAAGAGGATATATCCCCGACGGCTCGGGAGTGTGGTATTCGGATAAAATATGTCCGCAGAATGCCGAATGTAAAAATGATGACGAGCTTAATTTGTATTTATCCAAAAGACTGAAGTAAAGGAGCGTGAAATTATGAATGATATAAATAACAGAGACGCCGAGATATACGAGGTTGACAAGCTTAATATCCTCGACTGCAAAAAGCTGAAATTCCAAAAGGAAGCAAGCGGATATCTTACCCTCGATCACGACGGAAAAATATATCACAAGGTCAATCCCACGAGGCTGATACCTTTTTATTCAAAGGACACCTACATCAGCATAAATTATGAGAACGACGAAAAGGAGTTCCGCGAGATAGGCGTTATACGCAGTCTGTCCGAGCTTGAGGACGAACAGAGGACGCTTATCGAGACTTATCTGGAATACAAGTACCATATGCCCGAGATAACAAAGGTTTACAGCATAAAGGACAATATGCGCGGTGCGATATTCGTTAAGGCTGACACTACCTCGGGACAGAAAACTATATGTATCCGCGACTGGTATCAGAATTTCAGAATGCGGGGATACGACTACCTCTATGTCAACGACGCAGACGGCAATAAGTATTTCTGCGAGGATATCCACAAGCTTGACAAGAAAAGTCAGCAGATATTGGAGATGTACACTTAGTACGATTACAACCATTATTAAAAGGGGGTTATGACCCGATGAATCTAAAGCTTTCACTTCCCAAAGCCGCAGATAAGGAGGAAATTTCCGATATAGTTTATTCTCTGCCTGCAAATCTTGACAGGGATAATAAACTTATCAACGGACATTTCTGCGTTACAAGGGAAAAGATACTTATTTACATTGACGGAAAAATCAGCGCCGAATATGCTGTAACGGACTTTAAGGAGTTTATATGTCAGCAGCAGATAGGTTCTTCCATGGCTCTGGGCATTACACATAAAGAGGAAACGGTATTTTTCTGTGCCTTCACACAGGAGCATTTTCTCAGATATGCCGAGCTTTTAAAGCTGCTTGATTACTACGTCCGCACAGGAGAGTTTATTGAAGAAACCGAAGGTGACGAGCCTTCCTGTCCCAACTGCGGAATGCCTCTGGAGGGCGCAAAGGAATGCGTGTACTGTACAAGCAAGGGCAGGACTATGGTGCGTCTTATTAAACGTATCGCGCCCTATAAAAAGCAGTTTATGATCGCAGTTGTGTGTACTATACTTGCAGAACTGGTGTGGGTACTGCTGCCTTATCTGGACAGATATATTATCGACAATTATGTTACACCCAAATATGAAAGCTGGGGCGCTTTTATAGCTATAGTTATAACTATTATAGGACTGGTGCTTGCTGCCGGAGTTTTTGAATTTATTAATATGAAATGCTCTTTCAAGGTAGCGCTTAATTTAGGACGTGACATAAGACAGGAGGTCTTTGAAAAATCCCAGTCGCTGTCAATGTCCTCAGCCTCAAAGCGTACCGCAGGAGAAATGATAAACCGTATCTCAGGCGACGCCGCAAAACTGGAGGACTTCATTACTGCAAACGGCAAGGACGCTATCGTAAAGATACTTTCACTTCTTATCATAGGCGTACTGCTGTTTGTAATGGACTGGAGACTTGCGCTTATGACCGTACTTCCTGTGCCGATAGTATTTCTTATCGTCAATAAGCTTTTTGAGATCATGGCAGTACGCTATACCAAGGTGTGGAAGTATTCCACAAAGCACAGCGAAACGCTTCATGATATTTTAAACGGTATCAGGGTAGTCAAGACCTATGGCAACGAGGTAAGGGAAATTCAGCGGTATACGGACTGCTCCCAAACATGGGCGAAAAGCTGTGTCAGAGCGGAGATAATGTGGTATCTCACCACGCCGTTTTCCGAATTTATTCTTACTATAGGCAACTTCTTCGTACTGTATTTCGGCGGAAATATGGTGCTGGGACATACTATGACATTAGGTCAGCTTATACAGTTCACGACCTATGTCGCAATGCTTTACGAGCCGATACGGTGGCTTATCCAGATACCCCGAAATCTTGCGGACGTGTCCGTTTCGGCGGGAAAGGTCTTTGAAATACTTGACGAGGAGAGCGACGTAAGGGATATTGACGATCCCATTGACCTTGACATAAAGGGCGATATCGAATTTGACGGAGTGTATTTCGGATATAAGGTCTATAATCCTGTGCTTAAAGATATTTCCTGCAAGATAAATCAGGGCGAAATGATAGGCATTGTTGGACATTCAGGCGTAGGAAAATCCACAATGATCAACCTTATAATGAGACTGTACGACTGCACGCAGGGCGAGATAAGGATCGACGGAGTGAACATAAAAAATATCTCGCAGCACAGTCTGCGTTCTCAGGTAGGCGTTGTATTGCAGGAAACCTTCCTTTTTGACGGAAACGTTCTGGACAATATAGCCTACGCAAAGCCGGGCGCGACCTTTGAGGAAGTTATCAAAGCGGCGAAGATAGCCAATGCTCACGATTTTATAACAAAGCTCCCCGACGGCTATAATACACGAGTGGGAAACAAGGGCTATCAGCTTTCCGGAGGAGAAAGACAGCGTATAGCTATCGCAAGAGCGATACTTCACGATCCGAAGATAATAATTCTGGACGAAGCGACTGCCTCACTCGACACTCAGACGGAAAAGCAGATTCAGGAGGCTCTGGGCAAGCTTACCAAGGGCAGGACTACTATTGCAATAGCCCACAGACTTTCCACATTGTCAAGCGCAGACAGACTGATAGTTCTTGACAAGGGCAGACTTGCAGAGTTCGGAACTCACGAAGAACTGATGAGATCGAAAGGCGTGTACTATAAGCTGGTAATGGCACAGCGGCAGACTACTAAAATGAAGGCGGTCTGATAAATAATAAAAAGGAGAATGCAGTATGAATAAAATGAGTACAAAGGAGATTGTTCGTTAAGCGGGAGGGCTTGCGAAGTGATCTCGTTGATCCTCCCAAAAGGATACAATTTAACTTTTTGGAGGAATAAAAATGAACAGGGAAAATAAAAGAAAAACATTTGAAAAAGGCTATTATAAGACACATGCTTGTACGGAAACCTTTAAATGCAAGGTTTGCGGACGCGAGGTAATTCCGCAGGGGCAGGAACGGAGCACAGAAATCATTGTCCCAACTGCCTGTCCGGTCTGCATGTCGATATTGAGCCGGGAGACAGGCTATCCGACTGCGGCTCGGTCATGGAGCCTATTGCGGTATGGGTACGTAAAAACGGCGAATGGGCGATAATACACCGCTGTAAACGCTGCGGTGCGCTGTCGTCAAACAGAGTTGCCGCAGACGATAATCCCATGAAGCTGATGTCCATAGCCATGAAACCCGCGGCTTGTCCGCCGTTCCCTTTGGAGTATATCGAAAAGCTTACAAAGCTTATGGGAGGCGGCGGAAGTCTTAAATAAGTATGACCGCCGTATACGCTGTCAGATATCCATTGTCAGCGTATACGGCGGGCTTTTAATAAGGAGAAATTATGAAATTAAAACTTCAGGGGAAAAGAATATACCTGTCCGCATTGGAGCGTGAGGACTGCCGAAGGCTGTACGAGGAATTTGAGTACGATTTTAATGCTCCCGCAGAAACTCTCAATATAGGCTTTTCTGTTGAAAATTCCGATAAATGGTTCGAGGAGATACAAAACCTCCAAGGTAACACAAACGTCAGACTGGGAATTTTTCTTAATGACGGAACGGTCATCGGCGATGTGGCTTTACAGAATATCGACCGAGCAAACAGAAAGAGCGATATCGGTATTGGTATCAATAAGCTTGAACACCGCTGTAAGGGCTACGGCAAGGAGGCTGTCACCCTTATGCTTGAATACGGTTTCGGTCAGCTTGGTTTGGAGCGTATCGAGGCTAATACACTGAGCCTGAATATCCCTGCACAGAAGTCGTTGGAAAAGCTGGGATTTACACTGGAGGGCGTTCAGCGCAAGGCAGTCTATATCTTCGGCAAAAAGGCAGACAGATATATGTACGCCATTCTGAAAGAGGAATTTTCAGCCTGTAAATAATAAAAAAAGGAGGCACAGCCATGATAACGGACAGCTTTGACAACAAGTCTGCCGCAAAGATAAATCCCATTGTAAATGAAAACGCTCCCGCAGTAGATGCCTGCATAGTAACATTTTCGTATGTTATTGAAAAGTTTGTTTTGGATAACTACGACTGCAAACAGATCGGGAAAATATACTTTGCCACAGGAGTTACGCCGATCTATCAAATTGAGCATAACGGCAAAAAATTTGCTTTTTATAAAACCTATGTGGGCGCTCCTGCCTGCGTCGGAACAGTAGAGGATACGTTAGCGGCAATAAAAACAAATAAGTATATAGTTTTCGGCGGCTGCGGCTGTCTGGACAGAGAGATAACTCACGGTAAGGTTATGATACCGACAGAGGCATACCGCGACGAGGGGACATCATATCACTATGCTCCTGCATCAGACTATATAAAAGTCAGAAATGCCTATAAGGTCGCGGAATTTATGGAGGGAAACGGCATTCCTTATGCTAAGGGAAAAACCTGGACTACCGACTCTTTTTACAGAGAAACCGTCAATAATTTTGAAAAGCATAAAGCCGACGGCTGTATATCGGTAGAAATGGAATGCTCAGCGCTTCAGGCAATGTGTGATTTCAGAAATTTAGAGCTGTATATGTTTTTCACAAGCGGAGACTTGCTGGACGCTCCCGAATGGGACAAAAGGCATAAAGCAGGAGAGCTCAAGGGAACACAGCACGACAGCGGACATTTTGATATTGCTCTGGAGCTTGCCGATTATGTCAGCAGAAAATAATATAAAAGTAAAAAAAGGACGAACCCTCACAGGCTCGTCCTTTTGTATATTAAAATTCGGTATATCCCATTTTACGCATTTGTTCGATAGTGTCGTAAATCTGTTTGTCTCCGAGATAAAGTGGCGGTTCGTCGATTATCTTGTCGCGGTAATCGTCCGCCACATAATCGCGGTACTTTTCAATAAGCTGTGCAGAACAGTTTGCAATGCCGATCGGTTCAGCGGACTTCACCAGTCTTCGGCATTCCTGATAATCAGGCTCGTTTACTATCACGCTGTTGAAACGGTAAAGCTCCTGCCATTTCTGCGCCGTCATATCGTCGTAGCCGTAGCCCAGCGTTCCCAGAAACTCAAACAGCTTTGGCTGTACTACCTCGTCCCATGCAATATCCGTTCGGCAATGGAACAGATAGCCCTTTAGAAAATCAGGTCTGCCGGCATATTTATTTTCGTTTTCAGAGTAGAAATCCTTAAGCTGTTTTTTCCACATATCGTAGTCTCTTACTCTTATGTGAGCGGCATAGCGGACTTCCTCGCTTGCCTGTTCGACTCCGTAATTCACGCAGTCGGGGGAAATAGACCCCAGTAAAAAATCCGCCTTATTTTCAATTCCCATTTCACCGCTCATTAGATAAGCAAGCTTTAAATGTACGGGTGACGACGGCATTTACTTTCCCTCCAGTCCTTTAAGCGCACGGAGCTCGTTTTTATCTAGCTTTATAACAGCGTCCTTGATGACCTCGACGTCGTCCTTTTTCACAGTGATAACATTGTCGGATTTATCAAGCTTTACTCTCAGCTTGCCCGTAAGAAGATTGACCTCCTCCACAATACCCCTGCCTTCGGCAGTTTTGACGATAGCTCCCTGCTTTGGAGTGTGTTTCAGCATATCCTCATAAGCGTCCTGCTCGTATTTCAGACAGCACATAAGTCTGCCGCAGGTTCCTGAAATTTTCGTCGGATTAAGCGACAAGCCCTGCTCCTTTGCCATTTTTATGGACACAGGCTGAAATTCTCCCAGAAAACGCGAGCAGCAGAAGGGCTGACCGCAGATACCAAGTCCGCCCAGCATTTTAGCTTCGTCCCTTACGCCTATCTGTCTCAGTTCAATTCTGGTGCGGAAAACCGACGCCAGATCCTTTACCAGCTCTCGGAAATCAACTCTGTTTTCTGCAGTGAAATAAAACAGCAGTTTATTGTTGTCAAAGGTGCATTCAACGTCGATAAGGTTCATTTTCAGCTTGTGCGCCGCAATTTTTTCCTCGCATATCTTAAATGCGTCCTTTTCTTTCTGTTTATTTTTCTCTATGGTCTTAAAATCCTGCTCTGTAGCAATTCTGATAATAGGCTTGATAGGAGAGCTGAACTCGCTCTCGTCAATTTCTCTGTCAACCATAACTACCTCTCCGCACTCAACGCCGCGGGATGTTTCAACTATTACCTTGTCGCCCAGTTTGATTTTGTTGAACAGCGGATTAAAGTAGTATATTTTTCCAACGCTCTTAAAGCGTACTCCGATTATTTTTAACATATAAATTTCCTTTCTATATAAATGCGGATTGTCCGCAGGATTCACTTCTTTATTTGCAGTACTGAGCTATCTGTCCGGCAAGACTGTTTGCCGTCAGCGTTAGATTGCAGTTTGCGTCTATTCTTCCGATATAATCGCAAAGCAGGTCGTAAAGTCTTGTTCCCGCAGCTGCAGACAGACTGTCCGAAAGCTTTAACGCGCTCTGCTTGTCACAGCTTACCGACAGCTCCGAATGCTTGCCCTCAAGACGGAATATACAGCTGTCTCTGACGATCTCTGAGAAAAGAAATATCGCTTCCCTCAGTGCGGCTTTTTTTCCGTCGGTCTGCGCAAAGGCTTTGAGTATCTCGTACTCACTGCACGAAGCTGCGGCTTTTGCGATTTCCCTTGCCGTAAAAACAGAGCTGTAAAACTGTCCCTTGTCCAGATATTCTTTACAGCGCCCTATGTTGCCCCGTCCTGCGGATACCGCGTCTGAAATGTCCCTTGCGGTAACTTCGGGATAATTGTTTTGCAGAAAATCTGCGCTGTCTGAGTCCTTAACGCTGACCATTCCCAGCGTAAGTACTCTTGAAAGAATAGTCGGCAGAAAGATCTCCTTGCTTCTCGCCGTAAGTATGACCGCAACGTGGGGCGGCGGCTCCTCGATAAGCTTAAGCAGAATATTCTGCACCTGTACAGACGTATTTACCGACATATCCAGATCGGGAATAACATATATCTTTATATTGCTCTCGTTTGGCTTTATAACCGCGTCGTACACAATAGGGCGTATGCTTTCGTCGACAATATAATTTCCGTTTGCATTGGATTTCACTACCGTAAAATCGGGATGCGTTTCGTTTGCAAGCATTCTGCATGCTTTGCATACGCCGCAGGGGACTCCGTTCTGACGTTCGCACATAAGCTGTGCGGCAATATATTTTGCAAGAGTTTTCTTTCCCAGCCCCTTTTCGCCGTGAATAACGATAGAATGAGGCTCTCTCTTTTTGCGTATCATTTCGCCTACTAAACGGACCGTCTCCTCATTGCCGTATATTTTTAACCCTGAATTCATTTTATACCTGCTCGAAACGTTCTATATCCGTGACAAAAATAGTTGCGCCGCCGATAGAGACTTCCACAGGAAACGACTGTCCTGCGCCCTCCATAACGGCAGAGGACGGAACATACTGTTTTCTCTTACGGGAGTTTTCTTTCAGCACCTCAATGACCGTATCCACCTGTTCGTCCTTGCAGCAGATCATAAAAGTGGTGTTACCCGCCATAAGAAATCCGCCTGTGGAGGAAAGCTTTGTCGCTCTCATTCCCGCCTTGGACAGTCCTTTGTTGACAGCATAGGTGTCGTCATTGTTGACTATTGCATATACGAGTTTCATTTTACGTACCTCCAATTTAATGTAAACTAATGTCCCATAATATTATCCGAAAACGGAGCGGAATTAATTATACTTATGTAATAATACGAGCCGTCCTGCCAGTCCTCGGGAGTATCAAAATCTTCAAGACCGCCATTTTCTTCAATAAAATCTTCCAACGGAGTGACCAATTGATAATCATATTCTTTTGATAACTCGTCTATAATTTCTGTTCTGTCCTTATCCGAACGTACAATGCCGTAGGTCACAAGGTCAACGTGATTTCCGTTTCCTGAGTTTCCCACAAAGGTTTTGTAATCGTAGATCTCACCGACGGAGTTTTCCCAGAGCTTAACAGCTTTTTTAGTCTGATTTGTCCCTGCAATATTGTTGCAGATTATGCCCAGGATCTCCCAAAGTATAAACAGCGATATCGCCGCTATGGGAATTATCAGTATGATCTTGCCTGTTATTTTCAGCGCTTTTTTCATGCGATTACCTCCCTTTGAAGTATGTGCTGAGACTTCTAACCTTTATTATAGCACATTTATCTCATAAATGCTATACTTTTTCAGAATTTTTATTACTTCCGCAGTAATTTCTTCGCCGCTTATGACCACGGGAACCGACGGCTGACAGCAGGTCACGGTCATAGCGCATATTTTCCCCTGAGACTTGTCAAGGGGAACCGTTTTGTAATCTGAAAAAGCCGCCTGCCGTATACCCGTTCTGACCACTGCTTTGGGTATTTCGCAGTCATCAAAGCAGACCCGTACCTTTGGCGGGGGAATTTCCGAAAAAGCCTTTTCCACGCGCAGAAAATCCTCCTCGCCGTTAAAGGGAGTAATCATCAGCACAACGTATTTAAAATCGGTATATTCGGGCTCGATGCCGTATTCCCGTAATCTGTTTCCAAGCTCATTGCCCTCAAAGCCGCTGTCGTTGGCAGACACGGTTATCTTGCAGGGTTCGTCTCCGCACAGCTTCCAGCCGCACAAAATGAGGCGTTTTTTACAGATCTCCGCACGCCGTACCGTTTCTGCTAAATCTGCCTTGTAGGATTTTTTCAAATAATCGCCGCACATATCCAGACTCTGCATAATAAGATACGACGGACTTGTGGACGCAAACAGCGACATAACATTTTTAGCGTACGTTATAAATTCCTTTGGCGCGGACTTTGAAATGTGCAGTAACGCTCCGCCGGTATAGCATGGAAGGGTTTTGTGCGCGGAATCACAGCACATATCCGCTCCCAGTGATATCGGGTGGAGACTTTTATCCAGAAAATTCAAATAAGCTCCGTGGGCATTGTCGCACAGTAGGGGAACTCCGTGTTTACGGCATATTTCCGCAATCCCCATAATGTCGCAGAGATTTCCCAAATAGTCGGGAGAGGTCACATAAGCGCAGTCGGGTCTGCGTGGACAGTCCGCCAGAGCCGATTGAATATCCTCGGGAGTTATCTCGCTTGAGCATATCGAAACGCTGCTGCGGGCGGGATATACCCAGAAAACCTCAATATCAAGCAGAATGCAGGCGTTTATAAAAGCCTTATGAACGTTCCTCGGAGCAATTACAAGCATTTTCTCGGATTTATTCCTGCGCGTCTGATTGACAATACCCAGCATAGTCTTAATGCAAAGACTTGAACCCTCGGTAGAGTACAGCGTTTTTGCTGTACCGAAAGCATCGGACATCTGAGCCTCACTTTGAGCTATGATACCCTCGGGTTCAAAAAGATAGTCCGCACCTTTTATTTCAGTTATGTCAAGCTTTTCCATGCCGTGGAAATTTACGCCCTTATGTCCGGGCATATGAAAGCGGGAAATCTCTTCAGCCGCGTATTTATTTATAAAATCGCAAATGGGAGTAGACAATTAAAACACCCTTTCTAAAACGGCTACCGTAAAAATGTATTATTTACTGTTTTGCAGCAGACGTCTGAGAGCCGTCCTTTGCGCTCCTCGTAATAACCGCTCGCGTCCTCGGAAGATCGTTCGTGAAACAGTTGATTTAGCCACGCCAAAACGGGCGGCGATCTCCTCCATGGTCAGACCGTCTCTGTAATATAACATTATATAACATTTTTGCTTGTTAGTCAAATTATCGTCAAGCAAACTTCTGATAATACTGTTGTCGATACTTCTGTTTTCTGTTTCACAGAGCGGCTCTACCATAGTCGTCTTGTCTCCGATATATACCTCAGCGCGGTCATAGGATATTCTTTTCATTGTCAATATGTATTCCTCCTTGTATAAAATTCCAGAACAAATGTTCTAAATTTAGTATACCATATATTGTGGTGTAAGTCAAGTCGTAAAACTATTTTTTTAAAATTTGGTGAAATTGAGGGAAATTAATCGGACTGTTTGTGCAATTTACCGTTGATTTTTGCGGAAATATGTGTTATAATAGTGCATAAAGAATGGGTAAGGGCGTTTTATTGGACTTATAAAATCATAAATAAAAAGATAAAAAATACAGAAAAGTTCCGGAAAATGTCATCTTGTTCTCAGGGTATTGTGTAAGCCCGAAAATTTCTTTGAAAACAATATGTTCCGAAAAAATATAAAATAAAACCTAAAAGGACGGGACAAATTTATTCCAAGGAGCAGTGTAAAAATTTATGGAGAAAAAAAAGCTTGACAGATTGTCCGAGCTCACAGCTATTTCCCGGCAGAGAGATCTTACAGATACGGAAATATCCGAAAGAGAGACTCTCAGGACGGAGTATCGGCAGGCAGTGCTGGCGAATTTTACCAACACGCTGGAGCATACGACTATCGTTGAACCGGACGGTTCAAGAATCAAAGTTTCGGATCGGAAACGCAGCGGGGAGGATAAATAAAGTGGCTGGATTATCAAGACAAAAGCAAAAGCTTTTAACTATGAAAAAGCTTTTTGAAAGCAAAACCGACGAAAACCATTCTATAACAGGCGCTAAGCTTATTGAGACCTTGGCGTTGGACGGTATAAAGGCTGAGAGAAAGACTATCTACGACGACATAAAGACACTCTGCGACAGCGGTATGGATATCGAAGTCACTAAAGACGGTCATTCAAACGCCTATTATCTGGGGACAAGGACTTTTCAGGACGAGGAGTTGTTCGTTCTTGCGGACGCTGTCGCATCGTGCAGATTTCTGACAAAGAAGAAATCGCAGGAGCTTATCCGGAAAATTCAGACCCTTACCTCCGAATATAAGGCTAAGCAGCTAAGACGTCTGATATATGTTGATAACCGTACCAAGAACTTTAACGAGCAGATCTATTATGCTATCAATAAAATACAGGCGGGAATTTTTGACGGGCTGGAGATAAGATTCAGATATACCGAGTTCAATCCCGATAAAAAGCAGATATTAAAGCACGGCGGAGAGGTTTACAGTGTTTCTCCGTATTCACTGGTGTGGGAAAATGAGAATTACTATCTTGTTTGCTACTGTAATAAGCACGAAAAAATCTGCCGTTACAGAGTTGACAGAATGGTAAGCGTTGAGGTTTCGGAGGTTTCCGCAAGACCTATGACTGACGAGGATAAACAGGAGGTTGCCAATATGCAGTCTCTTTACGGTATGTACGGCGGAGAGCTGATGAGCGTTACAATGCAGTTTGATAATTCCCTTGCCAATGTGGTCATAGATAAGTTCGGTATGAACTGTCATCCGCATAGAAATTCTGAGGACACTTTCTGTCTTACAGCAGACGTTCAGATCGCTCCTACTTTCTGGGGCTGGTTTTTCCAGTTTGGCAGTAAAGCAAGGATAATTGCTCCCGAAAGCGCTGTGGAACAGGCTAAGCAGTACATAGACGGTTTGAGCGCGAATTATAAATAGAGCTTACATACGGAAATTGTTTTGGAGAAACGATTGACGAGAAAGAGAAAGATACGGGAAAATGCCTCCTGACAGCGATATTCGGCGGATCAGGGGGTGTTTTGTATACAAAGGAGAACAATATATGGACGTACTTGTGGCTATAGTGATAATACTTTGTATAATCAGCATTCCGCTGATTATTGTGGTGGGAATAAGCTGTCTGCCTTTTATTATACTGCTGGCGCTGTTTATACTGGGTATAAAAATGGTGATAAATCCTTGGTTCGCCAATCGTGAAAAATCACGGCTTGACGAGAACCACATACTTTTGATCCCGCAGAGGCAGGTAGTTCGAGTGGACGTGAATATGAACGTTAACGGTTATAATCCCTATGTTATCGACTGCTACTACACTGACGAAAATACGGGACGTGAGTTTGTGTTTACCAGCAAGCCGTTTATGACAGACCCCACTCCTTATCTGAACGGAGTGACCTTGGGAGTGTTCGTGAATTCTGTGGATTACTCAAATTATTATGTTGACATAAGTAAGCTTCCGCCAAATCTGTAATTAACCAAAATCTCAAATATCGCATAAAATGTATCAGCCCTGCAAGGTACATTTTATGCGATTTGTTTTTATGCGGTGATTATTTTTATGTAAAGCGGGAATAATAACCGCAGAGGAAAAAATCGCTAAAATATTCTGATCTGAAAAGAGCAGATCAGCGCAACAAAAGATAAGGAGTGTTTCAGGTGACAGTTCACAGAGGCGATATTTACTATGCGGATCTGAGCCCCGTAGTAGGCTCGGAGCAGGGTGGTCTAAGACCCGTACTGATAGTACAGAACGATGTGGGCAACAAGCATTCGCCCACAGTAATAGCAGCTGCGATAACCAGTCAGCGTGAGAAAGCAAAGCTTCCCACACATATAGAGCTGGGAGGAGGTACCTGCGGTCTTGCCAAGGACTCGGTTGTACTTCTCGAACAAATCCGTACATTAGACAAAAAGCGGCTCAGAGAGAAAATGGGTACCCTCGATGTAAGCTCAATGACAGCGGTGAACTCGGCATTATCAGTAAGCTTCGGACTTAACAGCAATACAAATGTCTGAAAAACGCCCCGCAGAACCATTCGTTCTGCGGGGCATAATTATTCATGACTGAATTATGCAACGCTTGTATCGTCGCTCTGAGAACTGTCGCTGTCATCGCTGTTTTCATCATTTGTACCTACTGCTCCCGGCAGATAGTTCTCAAAAACAGCGATCGTGTCCTCAACGGAAAGCAGCTCGTCCTTTGACTTTGCAGTTACACAGATATATTCCGTGCCCTCATATTCAATAATACTGGAAAGCGTGTAAAGAGCCTCGTCGGTAAAACCTGTTTTTCCTCCCAGTACTTCTGCGTCTCCTTCTCCGTCGCCGTCGGTATCGATCCAGTAGCCTAAATATCTTGTGTGGAAAATACTTGTAAGTTCAATACCGTCCTCGTGCTGTTCCGTCTTTGAGGTAGTATAGTCCGACGCTTCAAGAACCTCTCTGCAAATGTCGTTATCCAGACAAGCCTTAGTAATAGCGGCTATATCCTGAACAGTCGAGTAGTGATCCTCATCGTGAAGCCCGCTTGCATTTACAAAATGAGAAGAGGAAAGTCCCAGCTCTGTTAATTTAAGATTCATAAGCTCGACAAAATTTTCCTCGGAACCGGCAACTCCCTTTGCAAGCCCCAATGTACCGTCTGCTCCGCTTACAAGAATTGACGCATAAAGCAGATCCTGCATGGTTACTTCTTCGTCAGCTTCAAAACCTGCACGTGAAGCGTTTTCTTCAATGAGAGGGTCAATATCGTCGCTTGTAAATTTGTATGTAGCGTCCATATCCTCGATATTCTCGGCTGCGACCAGCAAAGTGAGCAGCTTTGTCAGCGATGCGGGATATATTTCCTTATCATACTTGTAACCTGCAATGATCTCGTTTGTGTCTGCATTGATCAGAACAGCGGATGCTGCAGTCATATCTTCAAGATCAATACTCTTGTAGGTATCAGAGATCTGAGGAAGTATTGACGGCTTTGTTTCGGGAATTTCCGCAAATGAAGAACTGTCGGGCGCCGATGACGAGCTTTCAGCCTCGGAACTTGAAACGTCATCATATCCCGGAGGAGGCGGAGCCTCTACCGTCTTGCTTGCCTGAATGCTGTTTCTGCCCGTAACAACCATAGCGGCAGAGCCTACTGCAACCAGCATTATAACTACGAGCACTGCGACAACAGCCGCACCGCCCCTGCGGTTTGATCTTCTCATTTTTTCTACCAATCCTTTCCGTGTGCGTTAAGTTAATTACATTCCTTTTGATTTTGAAATTCTTTTATTGTCTTATAGCAGTATTGCAGAATATCTCTTCTGGTAACAATGCCAATAAAAACTTTTCTGTCGTCAACCACAGGCACAAAGTTCTGATCCATACTCAGCAGTATCAGATCCTCTATGGAGGAAGAAATATAAACAGGCTTTATCTCAGCTCGTCCGCTTATCTGACTTACAGAATACTTTTCCATTTCACGTATGTCGTAAATACCCTTATCGAGCATAAGGTGAAGGAAATCGCCCTCTGCGGCAGTTTTTATATATTCTCCCTTTCTGTTGATAACGGGAACTGCCGTAAATCTGTGGTTCCTGATCTTTTCAAGAGCCTGTCTTGCCGTATAGTCATCATAGATGTAGTCAATACAGACCTTAGGCTTCAGCAGTTGAAGTATATTCATTTTCAATATGTCCTTATAATATGTAAGTTAATTGTATCCGTAAAGATACACAAGAGCGGTAAATTCCTCATAGGAAATGGTCTTGAGCGATTCGTCGGTTATTTCTTCCTGCGCAAGCTCTTCGGGAGTAACTCCTGCAGTGACAAAAATAGCCTGACAATATCCGAGACGTCTTTCCTCAGTCATATTGTTGAAATCAACCAGAGTTTCAATAAAAGACGTGTCAAAAACGGACTTATCTATTTCCTGCGTCTCTGTTTCAGCTTCGGAAGAAGCTTCGGAAGAAATGTAATCGGTCCGACTGTCGGTCACAGAACTGTCTTGCGCAATGAACGAGCTGTCTGCGTCGGACGAAATATTTTCCGCAGGCTCAAAAGAAGGAATAAAATCGTAAAACTCTCTCGTTTCAGTGATGTCGTCATCGCCCTCTACAGAATAAGTGGCGGTGTATTTGACCGGAGCCCCTGTGGACCTGTCAAAGCAGAAATCCAAAACAGTGATGTAGGTATCGCCCGTATAGGTATATTCCTCCACATCGTAAAGCGCGGCGTCCTCCTCGTTTATATGTGTGGAGGTCATAGGAAGATTTTCTTCTATGATGCTTTCTATAATGCTGTCGGGCCTTTCAGCGGAACTCTTACGGTAGATACCGCAGACCATATCAAAGTCGTAGCATTCCTCACCGACTCTGATACTGCCGCTTTCCCCGATGACGTTTTTCTGCAGCTGATAAAAGTCATCTCCGTCAGCAACTCTGTAAATATCAGTAACATTGCCCTCATAATCCGTATATTTTATACGCAGACTGTAGCTTTCGCTGTTCAGAAAATCATATGTTTTTCTCAGAAGAGTATCGCTGTTATCCGTTTGACTGCTGTCATCGCTGTCGGCGGAACTGTTAGTATCATTATCGGAGGGGCTGTCGCTGTTGTCAGATTTATCAGCCTGACTAACAGCCGAATTTTTTGAACTGACGTCTTTATCCGAGCCGCTGTCCGAGCAAGCCGCACACATCACAGCAATTAAAGCTGCGAAAAACGCCGCAGTAATTTTCAGACGTACCATATTACAATCCTTTCGGTATTACAAACTGCACAAACACATAATTATATAATAAATAATTATACACCAGTGAAACGGTTATGTCAAGTGAAAAATTTTCATAAAAACGATTTGATGATCTCAGCGCGCATTTGCGCCGTTTATGATTATGTCAGTACGAAATGACATTATTTTTTGCTTTTCTTTATTTTAGGACACAAATCATTAAGAGGACATACCGAGCATTTTTCGCCTCTTGCTTTGCAGTACTCACGTCCGAACAGCACAAGTCTATGGCAGAAGTCCGAGGATTTATCCGAAGGAAGTATCTTTCTCAGATCCGTTTCAACCTTGACCGGTTCGGTATTTTTGGTCAGACCTAACCGTCCGCATATTCTGATACAGTGCGTATCGGTCACGACCGCAGGCTTATGGAAAACATCTCCCATAATAAGATTGGCGGTTTTGCGCCCTATACCCGCAAGCTTAGTAAGCTCTTCTATGCTGTCAGGGATTTCACCGCCGAAGTCGTCTCTTATCTGCCGGCACATGGTGACTATCGACAGGGCTTTGGTCTTGTAAAGTCCGCAGGGCTTAATGATTTCCGCTACATCGTCGACTTCTGCCGCTGCAAAGTCGTTTATGGTCTTGTATTTCGCAAAAAGGTCTTTTGTGACTATATTTACTCTGGCGTCGGTACACTGTGCCGACAGACGTCCCGCTATCATAAGCTCGTGGGGATTTTCATATGTAAGGGAGCATATGGCGTCGGGATATTGTTCTTCCAGACGCTTTATAATCGCCGATGTTTTTTCTTTTTTAGTCATAAAATTTCTCCTCTGATCTAAAATATTATCATTTGACTATAAGTATATCACAATTCGGCGGATTTCGCAAGTATATATCATTTATCACAGAAAATGCAGGATTTAAAATGCAAAAATTCATTTTTGACGCCGTTCGTGCAATATAACGCCCGAACTCGTGATATAACGGAGGAAATTCATTGATCTTTATTTTTGAAAATTGTAAATTAAACCTATGAAATTTACACTTGCGCCATAAATTTTGGCTGATTTTATGAAATTTATTGGTCTTTTAGTGGCGTATTTCAAATTTTGTGCTCCATTTTTATATAATTTCCATAAAAATTTGAAATTTCTGCTCTCGGGACTTGCAAAATCAAGAATAGTATGTTATAATGTATTGCGTAAGGTAAAGTGGACGGCAAGGTTCACACATTTACATTAAAATCATAATTTTTAAGATGGGAGTTTTTTGAAATGGCTTTGAAAAATGAGTACCTTCAGAAGGTATATGAGCAGGTTGAAAAGAGAAATCCCGGAGAGAAAGAGTTTCTCCAGGCAGTTTACGAGGTTCTTGAGAGCCTTATCCCTGTTGTTGAAAAGAGACCTGATATTGTTAAGGCTCGTATTATCGACAGAATAGTTGAGCCTGAGAGACAGATCATTTTCCGTGTTCCATGGGTTGACGACAACGGCGATGTTCAGGTCAACAGAGGCTTCAGAATCCAGTTCAATTCTGCAATCGGTCCATACAAGGGCGGTATCAGACTTCACCCCTCGGTATGTGCTTCGGTAATTAAGTTCCTCGGATTTGAGCAGATCTTCAAGAACAGTCTTACAGGTCTTCCGATCGGCGGCGGGAAGGGAGGTGCAGACTTCGATCCTAAGGGCAAGTCCGACGGAGAGGTCATGAGATTCTGTCAGAGCTTTATGACAGAGCTTTGCAAGCACATCGGCGCTGATACAGACGTGCCTGCCGGCGACATCGGTACAGGAGCAAGAGAGATCGGCTTTATGTACGGTCAGTACAAGAGAATCAGAAACGAGTTCACCGGCGTCCTCACAGGTAAGGGACTTTCTTACGGCGGATCGCTTGCAAGAACTGAGGCTACAGGCTATGGTCTTTGCTATTACACAGCGGAAATGCTCAAGTGTATGAAGAACGACAGCTTCGAGGGCAAGACGGTAGTTGTTTCAGGCTCCGGCAACGTTGCTATTTACGCTACTGAGAAGGCTACAGAGCTGGGCGGCAAGGTCGTAGCGCTTTCTGATTCCAACGGATATATTTACGATCCTAACGGAATCAAGCTTGACGTTGTTAAGCAGATCAAGGAAGTTGAAAGAGGCAGAATCAAGGAATACGTTAACAGAGTTGAGGGCGCAACCTATACAGAGGGCTGCAAGGGCATCTGGACTATCAAGTGCGACATTGCTCTTCCTTGCGCTACACAGAACGAAATCGACGAGGAGTCTGCAAAGGCTCTTGTTGCAAACGGCGTATTCGCAGTTGCAGAGGGCGCAAATATGCCTTCTACACCTGAGGCTATTGCTGTATTCCAGAACGCAGGCATTCTCTTTGGACCTGCAAAGGCAGCTAATGCAGGCGGCGTAGCTACATCTGCTCTTGAGATGTCACAGAACAGTGAAAGACTTTCATGGACATTTGAGGAAGTTGACGCTAAGCTCAAGAACATTATGGTCAATATTTTCCACAACTCATTTGATGCAGCTAAGGAGTACGGTCTTGAGGGTAACCTTGTTGCAGGCGCTAACATTGCGGGCTTCCTTAAGGTAGCTGACGCTATGATGTGGCAGGGCGTAGCTTACTAATTCAAAGCTATTTTAAATAATAAAGATATGCGGAGAGCGATTGTATTATTGCTCTCCGTTTTTTTATTGAATTTCTTGCTTTTTTCTTAATATTTGATCAAGACTATTGACTTCTGTCAGAATTTTTGATAAAATGCTTATAACTGTAAAAACAAAGACAGATAAAATTAGACGGGAGAAACAATAATGAAAAAGCTTTTATTTGTGTACAATCCGCACGCAGGAAAAGGGCTTATTAAAAATAACCTCTGCGAGGTAGTGGATATTTTCACTAAGGGAGGATATGAAGTAACCGCATATCCCACTCAGGCGCCGAAAGACGGTTACAGAAAAATCACTGAGGATGGGGATAATTACGATCTTATATGTACCTCGGGCGGCGACGGTACGCTTTCCGAGGCTGTTAAGGCGCTTATGACCTTTGATCATAAAATTCCTCTGGGATATATACCTGCCGGTTCAACAAACGACGTGGCTCAGTCCTTGGGAATACCCACAAAAATGGCGCACTGTGCAAAGTCGATCATGGACGGAGTGGATTTCGACTATGATATAGGGGAATTTAACGGGGAAAATTTTGTGTACGTTGCGGGATTTGGAGCGTTTACCGATGTTTCATACGAAACACCGCAGTATATAAAGAATATTCTCGGCCATGCTGCATATGTGGCTGAAGGTCTTAAAAGAATAAATAAAATTCAAGGCTACGAAATGACCGTTGAGCATGACGGCGAGGTCATAAGCGGAAGCTTCATTCTGGGACTGATCTCAAACTCACTGTCCATAGCGGGTATGAAAAAATTGGTTGCAGACGGAGTTTGCTTTGACGACGGTCTTTTTGAGGTGTGTCTTGTTAAAACTCCTAAAAATATTCTTGAGCTTAACAGCTTGCTTACGGAGGCGGCTCTCAATAAGCTGACTAATAAGAATTTTGTTACTTTTAAAACGTCTTCGCTTAAAATCACATCAAGAAGTAGTATTGCGTGGACTCTTGACGGCGAGGCCGGAGGAAATCATATTGAGGTTGAGATAAAAAATATAAAGCAGGCGGTACGTTTCAGACTGGGTCTGAGCGATCTCACCGCTGAACAGGAATCCATAAGACACACTCTTACGCAGAGTGCGGAGGGTGTGATGTCTACTGAAGACGGCAGACCTGTGGTTCTTGAGGATCAGTCGGATATCGAGATTTGACAACTTCCGAAAAATGTGTTACAATAATTAATAGTGAGCAGGCTGTACGGTAGCGTGAACGTTAATGTTTATGAGGAAAGTCCGAGCATCGCAGAGCAGGATAGCTGATAACGTCAGCCGAGGGCGACCTCCGAGCAAGTGCAGCAGAGATATACCGCCGGAATTTTCCGGTAAGGGTGGAAAGGCGGGGTAAGAGCCCACCGGAGCGTCAGAGATGACGCTGCCATGTAAACCTTATCCGATGCAACACCAATGGTAGCCGAAAAGTCAATGGCTGCTCGTCAGACTTCAGGCTATAGGTGGCTAGAGCCGTATGGCGACATACGGAGTAGATAGATTACCGTACTCGACAAAACTCGGCTTACAGGCAGGCTCACTTTACATGAAAATGAAAACCGACTGCAGAGAATTTTGCAGTCGGTTTTTAGCTTGCCGATTAAGCTTCGGAGAGCTGAAATTATACATAAGATAAAAATTACATCTGCATATTGAATCTGAGGAAATTCGGCAGTTACTTCTTTATTCCCTGCATAAATCCGTCTATCGCTGTGCTGCATACGTCTCCGCCTATCAGTTTGCCGTCAAATACCATAAGGTTGCAGATTATTCCTTCCTCTCCCTCGTGCTGTGGATAGTTTTTGATCTTGTATGTATACACCTCAATATCCTTACCTTTATATGCTGTAAGGTCAAATCCCTGTTCCTTCTGCAGCTTGTTGTAGTTTGTGTACACTTCGTTCCATTCCTCGGGGATAGTTACCGCCCGGCATTCGTCGTATTCATCTGACACTTCCCAGCCCATTTCCTTAAGGAATGCCTGCCGTTTTGTCTCGCTGCCCAAGTCGTATATCTCCTGCTTTGATACCCTGCACGCAAACACTACCAACAGTGCAGCTATGCAGATAACCATAGCTATCATTGCTATCCCCAGAGCTTTAGGTTTGCGTATTTTGATTGATTTGATAAACATATCCTGTCCTCCTTGTCCTTTCGGGGTTTGTACATATATATGTTGTCCTTCTGAAAATATGATTGAGTTCATACTCGGTTAATAAAATTAAAGTATAATTACAATACGGCATAATGCGCAATTTGTTAAAAAACTATGTATTTTGACGGACAAAGTATGCATTTTGTATATGCGTATGTTAGATGTTTTTTAATTGATCCGTCTTGTTGATTTATTGTTGTGCATAATTACTAAAAGAGAGGTTAAGAATTAATGTGAATTAACGATTTTAAACTTTTTTGGTTGAATTGCTTTGACAATTTCAAAATATGTGGTAAAATATATATTAGGTAACACCAAATTAGTTTTGAATTTCCAAACTCGGCGTCAGACTCTTCGATCGTCTCGCTTGAAAGGGATATGGTTAAATAAGTAAACTTGAACTCAAAACAAAGCCGGATTATCTTTAAGAGCGTTCCGCAAAGCTCATTACCCTGCGGAATGTGTATATATGAAAGGAGTAATGGGTTTTATGTCAAAAATTATTGCAGTTACTTCGGGTAAGGGCGGTACGGGTAAGTCATCTATCAGCGCCTGCCTTGGGTATGCTCTTGCAAAGCAGGGAAACAGAACCCTTATAATCGAGCTGGACTTCGGTCTGAGATGTATGGATATTATGTTGGGTATGCAGGGAAATATTACATACGACTTAGGTGATGTACTGGAGGGTACATGTGACGTATACAAGGCTACTACAACGGTTAAGCTTGCGTCAAATCTTAGCGTGCTCTGCGCTCCGTCAGATCCGTTCGTACAGCTTAAGGCTGAGGACATCGAGAAGATCACTCAGGAAATGAGAAAGTATTTTGAATATATTATTATTGACACCTCTGCGGGTATCAACGGTTCTGTATTTGATATTGTTACAAATTCCGACCTTATTCTTATTGTGACTACTCCCGACCCTGTATGCGTAAGAGACGCTCAGATGATGTCGGACGAGTTCTACAAGAGAGGCAATCAGAAGCAGAGACTTGTTATCAATAAGGCAAACAAGAGAATTTTTGAATTTGATGAAATGGACGATCTTGACGCTATCATAGATACGGTAGGCGTACAGCTTCTGGGAGTTATTCCGGAGGATTCAGCAATTCCTCTTGCAACGGGAAAGGGCGCTCCTCTGTCCTCAAGCTCAATGGGATTTCTTGCTTTCTCTGCGATCTCCAGAAGAATTAAAGGCGAGCATATTCCTCTTTCTATCAAAATGTAATACAAACGCAAAAATTAACTTAGTACAATAATCTATAATTGGGGGGATTATTTTGAATATAGCACTAATTGCTCACGATACTAAGAAAGAGCTTATGGTACAGTTCTGTATTGCCTATTGCGGAATACTCAGCAAGCACAGATTATGTGCTACGGGTACTACGGGAAAAATGGTTGCAGAGGCAACCGGTTTGTCGATTCAGCGTTATCTCAGCGGTTCACAGGGAGGAGACCAGCAGATAGCAGCAAGGATTTCATGTAACGAGATCGATCTGCTGTTGTTTTTCAGAGATCCGATTTCTGCAAAGCCCCATGAGCCGAATGAAATGAATCTCTTGAGACTTTGCGACGTTCACAATATTCCTGTGGGTACAAATATTGCTACGGCAGAAGCGCTTATCCACTCGCTGGAGAGAGGCGACCTTGACTGGAGAGATATTGTAAATCCGACTAGATAATCATACAGATATAAATTTAATATAATTACAAGCTGTGATGAGGAGAGTAATCCGATAGAGCGGTTTAACGGCAGTGCTTTGTACAGCCGTCAGCGAGAGCCGAACGGTGAGAGGGCTTGACTGTGAAACGGACGAAGGACACCTCTGAGCTTCCGCCTGACAAAGGGCGGACGTATTTTCTGCGTTAAGGATTTCGAGTGACTTCGGATAGCTTACGGGCATATGGTTGAGCTTTTTGAGGTAATTAGGGTGGTAACACGGTTATATCAGTCGTCCCTTTGTCGGGGCGGCTGTTTTTATTTTTGGAAGGTGTATTATGAAAAAGCTTATAAAACCTCATAGCTTAAAAAAAGGTGATAAGGTTGCCGCAGTAAGCCTGTCGTGGGGCGGAGCAGGCGAGCCCGAGCTTCGCTGGCGGTATGAACAGGGAAAAAAGCGTTTGCAGGAGGTATTCGGGTTAGAGGTCGTGGAAATGCCCCACACTCTCAGCGGAGATGCTTATCTTCGCGCTCACCCTGAAAAACGTGCCGATGATTTAATGGCGGCATTTTCAGATACGTCGGTTAAGGGCATTTTCAGTTGTATAGGCGGAGACGACACTGTTCGCTTGCTGCCGTACATAGATTTTAATGTGATAAGGGAAAATCCCAAGGTTTTTATAGGATATTCCGATACTACCGTAAATCATTTTATGATGTATAAGGCGGGGCTGACTTCTTTTTACGGCGCAGGAATTTTGCCCGATTTTGCCGAAAATGTCTGTATGCACGATTATACAGTCCATTGGATAAACAAAACTCTTTTTGACAATAAGCCTCTCGGGGATATTCCTGCGTCTGACGAGTACGTCTGTCAGTACCTTGAATGGACGGAGGAAAACAAGAATATAAAACGTCAGACTTCTCCCAACGCAGGTTATGAGATATTGCAGGGCAAAGGCAGGGTCAAAGGACATCTGATAGGCGGCTGTATTGAAGTCCTTGAAATGTTAAAGGGCACAGAGCTGTTTCCTCCTCTTGAAGATTTTGACGGAGCGATACTTTTTTTGGAAACCAGCGAATGCAGTCCGAAGCCTGAGTATATAAAATGGTGGCTGATGAATTACGGCGCAATGGGAGTACTCGACAGGATAAACGCGATCATTTTCGGTAAGCCCGCCTATGGAGAATATTACAATGAATATAAGACCGAGATAAAAACAATTCTTGCCGAATACGGCAGAGCCGATCTGCCTGTTATGTATAACGCAAGCTTCGGTCACAACGAGCCGAAATGCTGTCTGCCCTACGGAGCACTTGCTGAGATTGACTGCGGGAACAAAACTTTTTCTGTTCTTGAATCGGGCTGTGTTTAATGGGATAGAAACCGCTCTTGACGAATGTATGAAATTCGGTTATTATATAAGAAACGGGTTCATTGAGGACTTTGAAATACAGAAAGGATATGATATAAAATGGCATTGATAACACAAAGACCAAAGGGTACTAACGACGTTGTTCCAGCGCAGGCTTATAAATGGCACACCGTTGAAAAGCTTGTTGCCGAAACGGCGGAGCAGTACGGCTTTAAGGAGATAAGAGTTCCTACCTTTGAGGATACGGGACTTTTCGTCCGTTCGGTAGGAGAGACTACCGACGTTGTGCAGAAGGAAATGTATTCCGTTACCGCCGCAGGAGACGCTAAGTTTACTCTGCGCCCCGAGGGTACGGCAGGCACCATGAGAGCTATGCTTGAAAACGGCATTATGAACGAGGGATTTCCTCAGAAAGCGTACTACATTTTGTCCTGCTTCAGACACGAAAAGCCGCAGGCAGGACGTCTGAGAGAGTTCCACCAGTTCGGCTGTGAAATGGTAGGTACTGCAAGCCCGAGAGCGGATGCGGAGGTCATCTCCCTTGCGAAAAACGTTCTGGACAGAGTGGGTCTGAAAAATATTCAGCTCAATATCAATTCTATCGGCTGTCCGACCTGCCGCGCTGAGTACCACAAGGCGTTAAAGGAGTATTTCTCAGCCAAGCAGGAGGATATGTGCGATACCTGCAAGGGCAGGCTTGAGAAAAATCCTATGAGGATCCTTGACTGCAAGTCTCCGATATGTCAGGGTATCGCCAAGGACGCTCCGCTTATTCTTGACTATCTTTGTAACGAATGCAGGGAGCATTTTGAACAGTTACAGAAAAATCTGTCGGTAATGGGTATAGAATTTGAAATAAATCCGAAGATCGTAAGAGGACTTGACTACTACACAAGAACCGTTTTTGAGTTCTTCACAACGGACATAGGCGCGCAGGGTACAGTCTGCGGAGGCGGACGCTACGACGGACTTATCGAGCAGTTAGGCGGACAGAAAACTCCTGCTCTGGGTTTTGGTATGGGACTTGAAAGACTTATCCTCACCATGGAAAAGCAGGGCTGCGATTTTATGGAGGCTAAAACCTGCGATCTCTACATTGCATCAATGGGCGAAACTGCCGCTGACAGGGCTATGGCGCTTGCTATGGAGCTGCGCGACGAGGGATATTTTGTTGAGTACGATCTGGTAGGCAGAGGTATCAAGCCGCAAATGAAATATGCGGATAAGATAGGCTCAAAATTTGTTCTTGTTCTGGGCGACAATGAGATCGAGACAGGCGAGGCAAAGCTTAAAAATATGGCGACGGGAGAACAGACTGACATAAAGCTTGATAACAGCTTTATAGACTGCTTCTCGAATTCTCTCGTAACGGAAATGTTCAAAGGTCTTGACGACGAAATGGCAGGACTTTTAGGCTCAGATAAGTAGGAGGAATATTATGGGACTTTATTGTGAAACCTGTAAGATCATTCCCGAGGCGGAAATACCCGACAAGGCGAATTATTTTATAGCAATGAAAACGCTGACAGCAATGGTAAATGCAGGCGATATGGAGCTTGTATACGCAAGCTGTCCGTTGGATAATATCTTTGACGAAAAGCAGCAGTTCAGAGCGCAGAAGTATTTTCATCAGGTAAGATGCAAAGACTGCGGAATGATCTTCGGCGTGTTCTACAACACAAAGGCGGGAGGACAGATAAAAATCAATTCCAAGATATTTGATCCTGACGACTATTCATTCCTTGACAAGGGAAAAGAGGGTGAGCGGTAATGCTCCCCATATTCCCGAAAAGATACAGCTTTGAGACCCGACTTGCTCCCAAAAAGCTCATAAGAAAAATACAGGGAGACCTTGTGGAATACCGTCCAACAATGAATATACTTTCAACAGGCAGGTTTATGAAGAAGTATAAGCTGGAAAGCGTATACTACGGCAGACACGACGGAAATAGTTTTGAACTGTACTATCACAGAATGAAAAAGCGCGACGGCGGTTCTACGGGATTTTACGGAAAGATCATCGAGACCGAAAAAGGTACGCTGATAAAGGGCTGGTTCAGAAAGCCTGTGTACGCATATGTCTTTGCGGTCTGCTTTGCTCTGGTGTGCTTAGTCTGCGCCGTAGGAGCATACGCAGCGCAAGCTGTAACGGGAGCGTATGTTTTTCTTGGACTGGGGCTTGCGGGAGCTTTGCTTTTGCTGTGGGATAACAATGAAATATATCTCAGAGCGTATCTTGACGAGCTTAAAGACAGCGGAAAAGAGGGGAAAACTGAACTGAACCGCTGAACTAAACCTATAAAGGAATGATAATAAATGCAAAAACCGAAAGGCGGATTTATTTCGTTTATTGTATTCATACTGTTTGCAATAGTTTTGCCGTATTCGATTTTTACGGGCGGAGACAGCTCAGATGAATATGAGCAGAGAGGACAGCTTGTGCATTGTACGGTGACCTCCGTGTCTCAAATGGGAAAGCGGCAGTATGTGCAGGGAATATACAGAGATGAAAATGATAATCTTATTACTGCGGATATAACCGCCAACAAGCTGGTATCGCTGAGCGATGAATTGGACGGTTACGTCCTGCCTGAAAAGCCCGACAAGGTTTACTGTCCTGCTGGTAACGGACTAAAACTGGCGGTATACATATTCGGCGGGTTCTTTGCTCTCATGGGTTGGGGAATCATAATTTTCCAGATTTCAATTCGCCGAAAGCATCGTTTGCTGTTCAAAAAGGGAATACCCGGCAGAGCGGAAATAGTGGAAAATCCTCAGAAGTGCGGTGATAATTACTCGTCAAAAATGCGGTTTGTAACCAATGACGGTCGGGAGTTTACAAAGGAATTTGTTTTTACAAAGCATGTTCCTTATCCCGGAAATCAGTATTCCATAGTGTATTATGTCAAGAAAAACGGCAAATGTATTGCCGATGTTATAGAGCTTTAATTTTTCAGAAAAGGAAGTAATAAAAATGAAACTTGATACAATGAAAGGACTTCGCAGGACACATTACTGCGGAGAGGTTCCCGAAACAGAACAGGAAGTCGTAGTATGCGGCTTTGCGGACAGGGTAAGGGATATGGGAAACCTCATCTTTATCAACCTGAGAGACAGAACCGGACTTGTTCAGCTTGCTTTCAACGACGAAACTGACAGGGACATTTTTGAAAAGGCGCGGGCTGTAAAAAGCGAATATGTTCTTATGGCAAAGGGTCAGATACGTCCCCGTGAGAGCGTTAACAATAAGCTTAAAACAGGTAAGATAGAAATTGCCGTAAACGAGCTGAGAATTCTTTCAAGAGCGGAGACTACGCCTTTTGAGGTCACAAATTCCGATAAGGTAAACGAGGAATTAAAGCTGAAATACCGCTATCTCGATCTTAGAAATCCCAGACTTCAGAAGAATATTATGATGAGACACATGATCGCAAAGTCTGCAAGGGATTATTTCTATGAGAACGGTTTCCTTGAGATAGAAACTCCTATGATGATGAAGTCCACTCCCGAGGGTGCGAGAGACTACCTTGTGCCGTCGAGAGTTCATCAGGGAAAGTTTTACGCTTTGCCCCAGTCTCCTCAGATATATAAGCAGCTTCTGATGATCTCGGGCTATGACAGATATGTCCAGCTTGCAAGATGTTTCAGAGACGAGGATCTGAGAGCGGACAGACAGCCTGAGTTCACTCAGATAGACCTTGAGATGTCCTTTGTGGACGTTGACGACCTGCTTGAAATAGGCGAGGGACTTGTCCATAGGCTTTTCAAGGACGTGCTTGGCGTTGAAATTCCTCTGCCCCTGCCCAGAATGACCTTTGCGGACGCTATGAACAAATACGGCTCGGACAAGCCGGACACCCGTTTCGGCATGGAGATTCAGGACATTTCCGACGTTGTAAAGGACATTGATTTTGTTGTATTCAAGTCCGCTCTGGAAAACGGCGGATCGGTCCGCGCGATCGTTGCGAAGGGCGGAGCGCAGACCTACACGAGAAAAGAGATCGACAAGCTTACCGAACACGCAAAGGGTATAGGTGCAAAGGGACTTGCGTATATCCGCTGGGCTGACGAGCCTAACTGCTCTTTCAAAAAGTTTTTGGGAGAGGGCGATCTGGAGAAGATAACCTCCGCTGTGGGTGCAGAGAAAGGCGACCTTGTTCTTATCTGCGCAGACAAAAACAAGACTGTACTGAGCGTTCTGGGCGCGCTGAGACTTATTTGCGGCAAGAGACTTGATATGATTAAGGAGGGCTACAACTTCCTGTGGATAACCGAAATGCCTTTCTTTGAAAAGGACGACGAAACAGGGGAGTACATTGCGGCTCATCACCCCTTTACAATGCCTATGGAGGAATGCATAGAGTATCTTGACAGCGATCCCGACAAGGTAAAGGCAAAGGCGTTCGATCTTGTGCTTAACGGTACGGAGCTGTCCTCGGGTTCAATGAGAATTACAGATTTTGAGTTACAGCAGAAGATGTTCGAGGCGCTGGGAATGTCCGACGAGGAGATAGATGCTAAGTTCGGCTTCCTTGTAGACGCTTACCGCTATGCGGCTCCTCCTCACGGCGGAATGGGCATAGGTCTTGACAGAATTTCAATGATTATGTGCGGAGCCGAGTCACTGAGAGACGTTGTGGCGTTCCCAAAGGTGCAGAATGCCGGCGAGCTTATGAGCGCGTGTCCGTCAACCGTTGACGAGAAACAGCTTGAAGAACTGCATATAAAGACAGTAGGGGAATAATTTTATGCTGAAACTGCGACCGTATAAAGCCTGCGATGCACAGACGATAACAAAGTGGCTGAAAGATGAAAAGGCTTTCAGATTGTGGAGCGCAGACCGCTATGACAAGTTTCCTGTCACGTCCGATGATATGAACGAGTACTATGACAGAGATAAGCACAACGGAAATATCTGGGGAATGACAGCGTATAATGACAGCGGGATAGTCGGGCATTTCACAATGAGATACCCCGACGGCGTAAGAAACGAGATCAGACTGGGATTTGTTATCGTTGACGACAGTAAGCGCAAGCTGGGCTGCGGTAAGGAGATGATCTCTATGGCTGTACGCTATGCATTTGATTTCCTGAAAGCGGATAAGGTCACACTTGGAGTATTTGAGAATAATATTCCTGCAATAAAATGCTATGAGTCCTGCGGATTTGAAAAGGTGACTTTGGAAAAAACGGAAAGATACGAATGTATGGGCGAAACATGGAACTGTATCGAAATGCAAATAATGAGAAATAAAAATCATTAGTATTATGAAAATGCCGTATTTTTATGATGCGGCATTTTTTACTAGTCCTGTCAACCCGCAGTTGCGAAATTTCCAACTCCGATTGGTAGACTTATTCTGTCAAGTCGGGTATAATTAGATCAAGGGAGGCGGTAAGTATGACAATAGGCGAACAGATACAGAATATCCGTATTCAGAAAGGCTTAACGCAGGAACGGCTTGCGGAAATGCTGGAGGTCTCAAGGCAGTCCGTATCAAAATGGGAGCTTGGACAGGCTGTGCCCGACGTGGATAAAATTATCCGTATGAGCGAGCTGTTCAACGTTTCAACGGATACGCTTTTATTACGCAATGCCGAAGAGGAGAAGGTCAACAAAAATCCGCTGCATTTGGGGAGCGTTTACCTTGTGGTCAAAGATTTTGAAAAGTCTGTGGAGTTTTATGAAAAATTTCTCGGAGCAAAGGTTGACAACCGCTGCCGCAGCGGAAATAAGTTTGTGAAATTCTACATTGACAGTAAATGCATTGCCCTTATGAATGAGAATAACATTATCGGACATTGCACAGACCTGAACGTCCGTACAAGTTTGTGCAGAATTACTGGGTAGAGGACCTGCTGACGGAGTACGAACGTGTAAAGGCTCTGAATATAGGCAAGGTAACGGAAATTCTGGAGGCGTATCCCACGTATCACTATTTTCACCTGACCGATCCTGACAACAATATTATCGAGGTCACAGGAGGTTATCACATGGACGCTAACGTATGTCAAAGCTGCGGAATGAAAATGCAGACGGGAGATTTCGGCACAAATGCAGACGGCGGAGAAAACAGGGAGTACTGCAAATACTGTTTTGAAAACGGAACATTTTTAGGCGCGCAGACCCTTGAGGAAAAAATCGAAAGCAACATCAGATTTTGGGTCGATGAACAGAACGGAATAACCGAGGAAATGGCAAGGCAGAAGCTCCGCGAATTTTTCCCTACTCTTAAACGCTGGAAAAAGTAACGGCACACAGGCACGCTGAATAAATTTCGGTGTGCCTTAGTTGGTTTTTATTGCATTAACAAAATTTTATGACCGCAACTTACATCAAGAAATTATCCTTTGTTTGTGATATTATATAAAGCAAGGGGAGGTAATAGGATTGTACGAACTGAACGAAGCCATTCAGAAAATGATAAACTGGATAGAAGGACATCTTACGGAGGATATGACGCTTCTTCAAATGTCAAAGCAGATAGGTTATTCGCCGTATTATTGTTCTTCTCAGTTTCACAGAATTTGCGGAATGACGATAAAAAGCTATGTCTCGGGACGCCGTTTAGCGCTGGCGGCTCTTGAGATCAGGGATACGTCAGACAGACTTATCGACATTGCCGTAAAGTATGGATTTTCTTCACAGGAGGCTCTGACGAGAGCTTTCCGTTCGTCGTTTGGGTGCACACCTGCTGCATACAGAAAAAATCCTGTACCGATCCCGCTTTCTATACGAAAGGTCATTTACTTTCCCGAACATTATAAACAGCTTTACAAAGGAGGATCTACAATGAGTGAAACAGTATTAACAGAGCCAAGAGTAAGAATGGAATATATCCCCGCGCATAAGTATATAGGCATATGGGACGATAAGGTTTCTTGCTACTGTGAATTCTGGGACAATCACAACTGCGATGAAGTCTGCGGGATAATTGACAGCCTGAGTAATGTCAGCGATCCTATCATTACAGGGCACACCGCAGGCTGGTATTATAATGACGGCGGAGAACGCAGATATTTTTACGGAACGGGCGTACCGGCTGATTACAGCGGTGAAATTCCCAAGGGCTTTGATGTAAGGGAGATACCTGCAAGCTATTATCTTGTTTTTTATCATCCCCCGTATGATTTTATGAATGACAACGGTCAGGTCATGGCAAGAGTTGAAAACCTTGCTTGGAATTACGATATTGACAAGGAATGCAAAGCCAGATACATCTGGAATGAGGACGCTTGTCAATGCTATCAGAGACATTATCCCGAGGGTATCGGATACGAGGTACTCAGACCTATAAAGATGAAATAATAAAATTCGGGCGCAGAGGATAACTTCTGCGCCCTTTAATTTTATGCGTCTCCTTTATTCCAATGCTCCAGCTTAGGAATGATACCTTCAAAATACTCTCTTGCCTTTTCTGGCGGAAAATCCTCGTTCGACATATGTTGCGCAAGAAAGTCCAGAATGTCGTCTAAGGATTTGTATACAAATTCTCCGCCTGTATAGCACCATTTGCAGTAGCTTTCGTTAAAGCACCCGTCAGGCTCACGGCTTATGGCGCTGTCGTCGTCAAGGGGCATTCCGCAGCATTGGCATATGAGCTTCCTGGGAGAGCCCAACAGCGTGTTTATTGAAACATCAAAGATATTTGAGATAGTCTTGAGTGTTTCAGGATTTGGCGTGGTTTCGCCGTTTTCCCAGCGGGATACCGCCTGTCTGGTCACACAAAGCTTCTGTGCCATTTCGTCCTGAGACAGATCGTTTTTGAGCCTGATATTTTTTAATACTTCGGTGGTGTTCATAAGATTCCTCCTGTTATTTTAGTATAAATCTATTATAAGCCGCAATGGCTGTTAGGTCAAGCAACAGCTTGTTGCTCGTGAATATTCACAAATAATTAATGTATTTTTTGTGGAATTATGATATAATGAAAATTAAAATGGTAATCTAATAGGAAGCGTAATTATATGGAGAATATTAAAGAAAACAAAATGGGCACCAAGCCCGTCGGCAGTCTGTTGCTTACAATGTCTCTGCCGATAATGGTTTCAATGCTGGTTCAGGCGCTTTACAATGTAGTCGACAGCATTTTTGTTGCAAAAATAAGCGAGGACGCACTTACAGCGGTTTCGCTTGCCTTCCCTGTGCAGAACCTAATGACAGCCATAGGCGCAGGTACAGGGGTGGGTATTAATGCCATGTTGTCGAAATCTCTTGGAGAGAAAAAATTTGAAAGAGCCAATCAAGCGGCTAATAACGGTATTTATCTTATCATACCTGAGTTTTTTATTTTTCTGCTGTTCGGACTTTTCTTTACAGGAATGTTTTATCATGCTCAGACCACAGACGCTGTGATCATTGGCTACGGTAAGGAATATATGTCCGTAATATGCCTTTTAAGTCTGGGAACATTTGCACAGATGACCTTTGAAAAACTTCTTCAGGCAACCGGAAAGACTGTTTTTTCTATGTGCACTCAGGGTATGGGAGCTATTATCAATATTGTTCTTGATCCCTGTTTTATATTCGGAATAGGCTTTTTCCCTGAACTTGGAGTACAAGGCGCAGCATTGGCAACGATCATCGGGCAGTTCTCTGCAGCGATCCTCGGATTATTTCTTAACATAAGATTTAACAAAGAGATAACAATTAATCCAAAGCAATATAGTCCTAAAATGTCAATAATCAGGAATATTTATGCTGTCGGACTGCCGTCTATCATTATGCAGTCCATAGGCTCGGTAATGACCTTTGGGCTGAATAAAATTCTTATCGGCTTTTCAAAAACCGCCGTTGCGCTTTTCGGCGTATATTTTAAGCTGCAAAGTTTTATATTTTTGCCTGTTTACGGTCTTAACAACGGTCTTATCCCCATTATGGCGTATAATTACGGAGCACGCAGAAGAAAGCGTATTTTGGGTGTTATGAGGTATGCGTTCATATATGCAGTGTCGATCATGACTGTGGGTATGCTTGTAATGCATTTTTTCCCGAAACCGCTGCTGGGTCTTTTTGAGGCAAGCAATAAAATGCTTGAAATAGGTATTCCTGCTTTGAGGATAATCAGTATGCATTTTATAATGGCAGGGTTTGGTATTATGATTTCATCGTCACTGCAAGGTCTGGGACATGGAGTTTACGCTATGATAATGTCCTTTACAAGACAGCTTGTAGTGCTGCTTCCTGCGGCTTACTTACTGTCAAGAACAGGAAATCTAGATAATGTCTGGTGGTCTTTTCTTATTGCAGAGTGTTTCTCGGTAACGGTAGGCATTATAAGCTTTACTAAGGTCAAGAGAAATCAGCTGGACGTTATGGAGGATGTTTCAAAAACTAAAATCAAGGAGACTGTAAATGGCTAGAAAAGGCGTTTTTATGAGACTGGACAAGCTTGTGTCATCACAGCTTTACGGGGTGTCCAGAGCTGACGTGAAAAAGCTTTGCTTAAAGAAGAAAATTTCCGTTAACGGCAAGCTTATGGCTCGTTCGGACGCTAAGGTCAGCACGAAAGACGAAATTTATATCGACGGTGAAAGACTTGTATACAAGGAGCATATTTATATTATGATGAACAAGCCCAAGGGCGTAGTTTGCGCCACCAAGGACGGCGAGAGCAGGACTGTGCTGGAGTTCGTTCCCGAAAATATGCGGAGAGAGGGGCTCTTCCCTGCCGGCAGACTGGACAAGGATACCGAGGGATTTGTACTTATCACCGACGACGGAGAACTTTCTCACAGAATGTTGTCTCCCAAAAGTCATGTTCCTAAAACATATTTTGTCAGGCTTGAAAAACCGTGGCAGGATAGTTATAGAGACGTCATGGCAGAGGGTATGGTCATTGAGGGCGACGACGGCAGAGAAAAATGTCTCCCTGCGGAGTTTACAGGCTCAGAGGACAGCAGTTTTGAGTGTACTCTTGTGCTGCATGAGGGAAAGTTTCATCAGGTTAAAAGAATGTTTGGAGCTTTGGGCAATAAAGTGATATTTTTAAAAAGAACACATATAGGAGAACTTGCCCTCGACAATAAACTTGCGCCCGGCGAATGTTTGGAAATAATGCACAAAGATGTTGAGAAATTATTGGCACGGCGACAAGCTTGATGTTATTTTATGGAAATGATAAGCCGCTTTTCGTCAATATACATAAGTACCAATAGGAAAGTTTAGTAAAAAAAACTCTTGCGGATACGGCAAAAATTTGTTATTATTATATTGTAACTAATATGGCTATTAGTAAAATTTCAATAGGGAGGTTCTTTTTAATGGCAAGTGTATCATTAAGAGAAATTTATAAGAAGTACGCAGGCGGCGTTATTGCCGTATCGGACTTTAACATCGAGATCAAGGATAAAGAATTTATTATCCTCGTAGGTCCTTCCGGTTGCGGAAAGTCTACAACGCTTAGAATGATCGCAGGTCTTGAGGAGATCAGCGAAGGCGAGCTTTATATCGGCGACAGACTGGTTAACGATATTGCTCCTAAGGACAGAGATATCGCAATGGTATTCCAGAACTACGCTCTGTATCCTCATATGACAGTTTTTGAGAATATGGCGTTCGGTCTTAAGCTCCGTAAGTTTCCTAAGGACGAGATCGCAAGAAAGGTTGAAGAAGCTGCAAGAATTCTTGACATCGCTCACCTGCTGGACAGAAAGCCGAAGGCTCTCTCCGGCGGTCAGAGACAGAGAGTTGCGCTCGGAAGAGCTATCGTTCGTGAGCCTCAGGTATTCCTTCTTGACGAGCCTCTTTCAAACCTCGACGCTAAGCTGAGAGCACAGATGAGAACCGAGATCTCAAAGCTCCACAAGAAGCTGGGTACAACATTTATCTACGTAACTCACGACCAGACAGAGGCTATGACAATGGGCGACCGTATCGTAGTTATGAAGGACGGTTACATTCAGCAGATAGACACACCTACAAACCTTTACAATAACCCTGTTAACCAGTTTGTTGCAGGATTTATCGGTTCACCTCAGATGAACTTTATCGACGCTAAGCTGCTCAAGATTGACGGCAAGTATGTTGTTGAGTTCGGTTCAGAGGATACAAAGACATCAAGAGGCGTTAAGTATACAGTGGAAGTACCTGAGGCTAAGGCTGATCCTGAGGCTCTTGAGCCGCTGGTGGATCAGGAAATAGTCCTCGGTGTTCGTCCTGAGTGTATTCACGATGAGGAGATGTACCTTTCTGCTGCTAAGACAGGTATTATCAATACATCTGTTGAAGTAACAGAAATGATGGGCGCTGAGACATATCTTTACCTCAACTGCGAGGGTATTCCGCTCACAGCAAGAGTTTCACCAAGATCAACTGCACGTCCGCAGGATGATATTCAGGTTGCTATTGATCCTAACAGAATCCATATCTTCGATAAGGAGACAGAGAAGTCTGTAATCAACTGATAATAAGTACATCTTATATAACAAAAATATAACAAAAAGTACGGTTTTTGCCGTACTTTTTGTGTTTTACGGAAAATGAAACCGTTTTCGGGAAAGAAAGGAACAGGTTTATGAAAATTAAAAAAATTCTTGCTCTTGCGGCAGCATGCATGGTTGCGGTAAGCTCTTTTGTGGCATGCGGCGAAAAGGCTGACGACGGCGTAAGTAAGTCCGAAAGTGCGGCGGAGGAAAGCTCTGCTGCTGAGAAAGTGCCTGAAACAGATGAGGAGTGGCACCAGGCAATGCTGGACAAGGCTATGGTATCCTATGGCAATACCTATATGATGCAGGAGGTTATAAAGCGGGCTCAGGCAGGCGAGGAAGTCAAGATTGCCTATCTTGGAGGTTCTATTACCGAAGGAATATCGGCAGGTCCTGATGATTGTTATGCAAAGCTGACATATGAGCATTTTGCGGAGATTTACGGTACCGGAGACAATGTTAAATATCACAATGCGGGATTAAGCGGTACCCCCTCAAAGCTGGGAATACTCAGACTGGATAGAGATGTGCTTTCCGAGGATCCCGACATAGTGTTCATTGAATTTGCGGTAAACGACGGTTCTGAGCCTGATTATCAGAACGCCTATGAATCTATAGTTCAGACTCTTTTACAGAGGGATATTGCGGTAGTACTGCTGTTCTCCGTAACGGAGGAGGATTATTCCGCTCAGGATTATATGAAGGAGATCGGTTACGCTTACGATCTTCCGATGATTTCATATTGTGACGCTCTGCGGTATCTTTTTGAGAATGACAGAATGACCTGGCAGGATTTTTCCGACGATCAGTCTCATCCTAATATTGAGGGACATAAGCTGGTTGCCGAAATGGTTGATTATTACTTTGATACCGTAATAGACATTGAGCCTACAGGCGAGTATATTATGCCGATAGACTATATTTATTCCCCCAGAGAGATAAACGCTCATATGGTTGAAAATGACAGTATAACGCCAATAAGTCTGGGAAGCTGGACGGAAGGCTCGGAAATTGCAAGCTTTACAAAAGGTTGGTCACACAAGTCTGATGCCGGCAATGAACCGATAGTATTTGAAATGGACGCAAAGTTTGTCTATATGATCTATCATGAAGCGAATCAGGGCAATTACGGAAAGCTCCACGTTAAAATCACAGTTGACGGCGAGCTTTACGATGAAACCGATTATACGGTACTGAGTCCAAGCGGTTGGGGCAATGCTCAGGTACAGAATATTGCTATGGAGCCTGCGAATACAAAATACAGAGTGGAGATTTCAATGGCAGAGGGAGATGAAGAAACCTTTGCAGAAATTCTCGGCTTTGGATATACGGTTGATGATTAGTTTACAAAAATGCCCCCCTTCTTTAGACTTGTTTTGGGTATGCTTATGTTATACCAAATTGTCTAACAAAAGGGGAGCATTTCATAAGAGCGATATTTTTATTTAACAAAACCTTTTGGATCAAATATCGTCCTTATTATAGAATAGAGAAATTGAAAAGGCTTAGTATTTCACAGTAAATTTAACTCTGTGATTGCCGTTCTCATCATCGTCGATCATTTCAGCCTTTTCTATGGTGATAGGCGTTGTGGGCGATGAAATCGCACCGTCAGTACCTGTAACTCTCTTTACCTCAAGGAATCCGTCAACCGTTTCCATACCCTCTGTGACCTCTCCGAATGCGGCGTAGCTGCCGTCAAGGAATGTGCAGTCATCGGAATAGCAGATAAAGAACTGGCTTGACGCGCTGTCCATATCCTGACCGTTTCTTGCCATGGATACTATGCCGCGCTTATGACTCAGGTCATTTTCAACACCGTTTTCTGAGAACTCGCCCTTTATAGTCTCATCTGAGCCGCCCATTCCGGTACCCTCCGGGTCGCCGCCTTGCGCCATAAAGCCCTCTACGACTCTGTGGAATGTAAGTCCGTCGTAAAATCCCTCTTTTACCAGCTTTTCAAAGTTCTCACAGGTTATAGGAGCTTTATCGGCATAAAGAGTTATTATAAATTCTCCCTCTACCTGCTCTCTCGGAGCTGCCTCGGTGAAATCCATATAGAACCTTACTCTGTGATTTCCGTCTGCGTCATCGTCGATCATTTCAGCCTTGACTATTGTGATAGGAGTATCGGGTACTGCGATCTCTCCCATTGAGTTTTCACTTCTGTCAACATTGAGAAAGCTGTCTACAACGTCCATACCTTCAGTAACCTCGCCGAATGCAGCATAGCTTCCGTCAAGGAAGGAACAATCGTCATAACAGATAAAGAACTGGCTTGACGCACTGTTATAATCCTGACTTCTTGCCATAGATACTATACCTCTCGTATGACTGAGAGTATTTTCAACTCCGTTGTCTGAAAACTCGCCCTTTATAGTTTCGTCGGAGCCGCCCGAACCTGTGCCCTCCGGATCTCCTCCCTGAGCCATAAATCCGTCAACTACTCTGTGGAACGTAAGACCGTCGTAAAATCCCTCTTTTACCAGTTTTTCAAAGTTTTCGCAGGTTATGGGAGCATTGTCCGCATACAGCGTTATTGTAAACGCCTTGCTGTCGTCAACATCCGCGTCTGATTTTCCTGAGCTGTTATCAGTACTTCCGCAGCCCGAAAAAGCAGTTAGCGTCACCGCCGCCGCCAAGCACAGAGCAGCGGATTTTAAAAGCTTTGTGAATTTCATTTGATTAGTCCTTTCATTATAAAATCATTTTAAAATTACCATATAATTATATCATTAGCCGAGTAAAAAATCAATATAAAGCTGTACATTTCACCGAAATTTCATTTTTTGCGGGCTTTGCCTGTTGACATTCGGATGCTACAGATGTATAATTATAATGCTTTTCAGAAAAATAATACATATTAAGCCAAAAGAAGGAATGACTACAATGCAAAAAATAAAAAAAATGCTGCCCTTTATTATCCCGCCTATAGCGGTAATGTTTATATTGGGCCTTAATTTCTATAACAACGACGTTTTTCCCTTTGGTAACGGAACTATCGCCTGGTGCGATATGACTCAGCAAGTAATACCTTTGCTTGCCGACTTAAAGGATATACTTGCAGGCAAAGCGGGAGTTTTCCTAAACTTCCAAAACGCAGGCGGAATGAATATGTGGGCTGTAATATTCTTCTTTGTGGCAAGCCCTTTTTCTCTGCTTGTTGCCTTTGTTGAAAAGACGAATATTATTTATTTTGTAAATATACTGCTTTTCTTAAAGCTTATGACCTGCTCGGTAACGTCTATGGTCTATTTCAAAAGCTGTCAGAAACAGCTCCCCGATATATGGGCGGTAATATTCAGCGTAGTGTATGCTTTCAGCGGATATGCAATGCTGTACTATCAGAATATCATCTGGCTGGATATGATGTATCTTTTTCCCCTGCTGATAGTAGCGTTCCGCAGTATGTTCGAGAACAAAAAGATAGCGCCATATGTTGCGGTTATGACGGCATTTATGATCGTAAACTATTATATAAGCTATATGATAGTTGTTTACATTCTTCTGTTTATGGGACTTTTCTGTTTCAGATACCGCAAGGACGAAAATTACAGACAGGCTCCTGTTCATTTTGTAATAGGCTCTCTGCTGGCGGCTTTTCTGTCCGCCGTGGTATGGATACCAAGCTTTATACAGTATCTCGGCAGCGGACGTACCGAAGGATTTTTCGACAAGGTTAGAGAAAGCGGATTTTTCACTCCCTATCAGACAACATTCCCCACAATAATCTCAACCGTATCAGTTATAGCCCTTACAGCCGTTTGCCTTCTGGACGGCAAGAACAGGTCTAAAAAGCTCAATACCTATCTTATAATGCTATTTCTAATGCTCATACCGCTGTATATTGAGCCTGTAAATATTATGTGGCATACGGGAAGCTATATGTCCTTCCCGAGCCGATTCGGATTTATCACAGAGTTTATTCTCATTATCTGCGCCGGACATTTTCTCAGAAACGATGACAAGCTGAGATGTCCCAAAGAAAAAAAGCATTGCGATAACGCTCTGCTGATTGTCGGAGGTTCAGGCATTGTATATCTTTTCTACGCTTACTCGCTAAATTTTGTCGAAGGAAACCGCGAGGACTTTTCAGCCTATACCAGAGGCTTGTGGGGCAACGATACTTCATTCCACCTTGCGATCAGGCTGGGTATCATAGCGGGCTTTATTTACACTCTGATGTATCTTATTTACCGCAAGGGATATTTTTCAAAGCAGATACTTGCGCTGTTTGTGGCGGTCATTGCGGGCGTCGAGGCTTACTGCAACGTATCGGTTTATATGTCCTCCCCTCACATGAATAATCCTGAGCGCGCTGTAAATCAGCAAAAGGTAGTTGACCTTGCCGATAAAATTGACGACGACAGCGGTTTTTACAGAGTAAATACCACCGAAAAGCTGTTTGATATAAATCTTGTGGGGGCTATGGGCTATAATTCCATAAGCCATTACACTTCGCTGACAAGCGAGGATTATATGTTTATGATGAAACGTCTTGGATACTCCTCCTACTGGATGGAGGTAGGCTCCTACGGAGGCACAGAGCTGACCGACGCCCTTATGTCCATAAAATATACGATCTCTAATAATCAGCCCAAAGCGGATACTGTTTATTACAATGATTCGTATGCCATTGACGAGAGCGGATATTATCTCCCGTCGGGGCTGGTGATTTCGGACGATAAGGACTGTTCAAGGGCATTTTCCGAAATGACAAGAGCGGAGATACAGCAGTATGTATATGAAAACACTATCGGTACTCAGGGCGATACTCTAATAACCTCATACGAATGTGATACCCCCGATGCAATAATCAAACGACCCGACGGCACATATCAGCTGCCTATGTATCTTGCACCAAACTCCACATTGACTTACACCGTTGATGTAAAAGGCAGACAAAGCCTGTATTTCGACTGCTTTAACATACCCTCAAACAATCTGAGTGAGGAGATCAATAAAAGCTTTTATGTTCAGGTCAACGGTATAACGATCGCAAGCGAATATCCTACCCAGAAGCAGAACGGTCTGCTAAGTCTGGGCGAATATGAAGACGAACGTGTTACTGTAACAATAAGACAGCTAAAGGAATGCGAATGTCGATCATTCGGCGTTTTCGGACTTGACCTTGATAAGCTGGAGAGCAGTATCGCTTCTGCCAAAACAGTCAATTTTTCCGCCGACAAGGGAACTCTCAGCGGCAGCATAACAGCACAGACAGGAGAAAAATGTCTGATTGCAATCCCCTACAGCGATACCTTGAAAATCAAGATCAACGGCAAATCCGCCGATTATGAAAAGAGCTTTGACGACTTGGTGGTTATCACGCTTACTGAGGGAGAAAACGAAATTACCGTAACAAATTTTCCTAAAGGATTTACGGCAGGAATAATTTTCACAGTGATCGGAATCGCGCTGTGCGTACTTTACAGACTAGCCGGCGTAAAAATGGAACCCGACGATAAGATATGCAAGGCTTTCGGATATCTTCTTATAGCTGCGGGAGCTATGGTACTGGCGGTTATTTATATCATACCTGTGATAATCAATTTACGGAGTTGATCTGACTACAGAAAACGGGAGGTAAAAAGCCTCCCGTTTTCGTTTTCTTTTATGTTACTACTGCAAAAACAGCAAAAGAGAGGATCCGCTCCTCCCTTTTGTCTGCTATATTTATCTCCTGATCTCTACACAGAAATTACCGTTTTCATAATCTACTGTCATTGCGCTGTCAGGCTCGGGATCGTCTGCAATTATTTTCTTTGCTATGAGAGTTTCGATCTTGCTCTGTATGAAACGTCTCAGCGGTCTTGCACCAAAGCTTACGTCGTAGCCCTGTTCTACTATAGACTCTTTTGCTTTGTCAGAAACCTCTATCTTTATACGCTTATCCGCAAGTCTGTCCTCAAGACTTTTCAGCATAAGATCAACTATCTTGTAAATCTCCGACTTCATCAGCGGCTTGTAATAAATTATCTCGTCGAGACGATTAAGAAACTCGGGTCTAAACTGCTGTCTTAGAAGTACCTCCACCTGCTTTTTAGCTGTCTCGGAAATATCTCCATTTTCGTCGATACCCTCGAGGATATACGGCGAACCGAGATTTGAGGTCAATATGATAACGGTATTCTTGAAATCAACGGTACGTCCCTGAGAATCGGTGATCCTGCCGTCGTCAAGCACCTGCAAAAGTATATTGAAAACATCGGGGTGAGCCTTCTCTATCTCGTCCAGCAGTACTACCGAGTACGGCTTTCTTCTCACAGCCTCGGTAAGCTGGCCGCCCTCCTCGTAGCCCACATATCCGGGAGGCGCTCCGATAAGTCTTGATACGCTGAATTTCTCCATATATTCCGACATATCTATACGCACCATATTGTTTTCGTCGTCGAACAGCGCCTGAGCAAGAGTTTTGGCAAGCTCCGTCTTGCCCACGCCTGTAGGTCCTAAGAACAGAAACGAACCGATAGGCTGATTTGGATTTGCTATTCCCGCTCTTGAACGCAGAATAGCTTCGGATACCTTTTCCACCGCTTCGTTCTGACCAATAACTCTTTCGTGAAGAATATCCTCCAGTCTGAGAAGCTTTTCACGCTCTCCCTCCATAAGCTTCGCTACGGGTATTCCTGTCCAGCGGCAGATAATGCGGGCTATCTCCTCGTCTGTGACCTTGTCTCTCAGCAGAGTATTTTTCGTAACGGACTGCTCGGCGTTCTTTTCCTCGTCCGCAAGCTGTTTCTGTAAATCGGAAAGTCTGCCGTATTTAAGCTCGGCAAGCTTTGACAGATCGTAATCTCTTTCAGCCTGCTTTATCTCCTTGGAGCATTCCTCTATCTCCTCCCTAAGCTTCTGCACCTTTGAAATAGCGGACTTCTCATTCTCCCATTTTGCCTTCATTGCATTGAACTTCTCGCGCATCTCGGAAAGCTCCTTCTGAACCTCCTGCAAATGCTCCTCGGCAAGCTTGTCTTTTTCTTTTTTCAGAACCGTTTCCTCTATCTCGTGCTGGAGTATCTTACGTCTTATTTCGTCAAGCTCCGTAGGCATAGAGTCCATTTCGGTGCGGATAAGAGCGCAGGCTTCGTCCACAAGGTCTATAGCTTTATCGGGAAGAAACCTGTCGGTGATATATCTGTCCGATAACACAGCGGCTGTTATAAGCGCCTGATCCTGAATTTTTACGCCGTGAAAGACTTCGTAGCGTTCCTTAAGTCCTCTTAGGATAGAAATGGTGTCCTCAACGGTAGGCTCGTCAACCATAACGGGCTGGAAGCGTCTTTCGAGGGCGGCGTCCTTTTCAATATACTGTCTGTATTCGTTGAGGGTTGTCGCTCCTATACAGTGCAGCTCGCCCCTTGCGAGCATAGGCTTTAAAAGGTTGCCTGCGTCCATTGCGCCGTCGGATTTTCCTGCACCTACGATAGTATGCAGTTCATCTATAAACAGAATAATTCTTCCCTCAGATTTTTTTATCTCCTCTACCACAGCCTTGAAACGTTCCTCAAATTCACCGCGGTACTTTGCTCCTGCTATTATTGAGCCCATGTCCAGTGAGAAAACCTGTCTGTCCTTTAAGCTGTCCGGAACGTCTCCGCTGACGATACGCTGGGCAAGTCCCTCCGCAACCGCAGTTTTTCCTACTCCCGGCTCTCCTATAAGCACAGGATTGTTCTTGGTCTTACGGGACAGGATTCTGATAACGTTTCTTATCTCGCTGTCACGTCCGATAACGGGATCAAGCTTATTCTGCCTTGCAAGCTCCACAAGGTCCTGACCGTACTTTTTAAGGACGTCATAAGTTTCCTCAGGGTTCTGACTTGTGACCTTTGCGTTTCCTCTCACACCTTTAAGAACTTTTAAAAATTCTGTTTTCTTGATTCCATAGGTCTTGAAAATCTCCGACAAAGCCTTATTAGGACAGTCTATAATTCCCATAAATATATGCTCTACGGAAACATACTCGTCCTTCATTCGCTCAGCCTCGCTTTCCGCCTCGGCAAGCGCCCTGTCAAGCTCGGAGGAAATATACACCTGCCCCTGAGCGCGTCCGCCGACTGTGACCTTCGGCAGACTGTTCACAGCATTTGTGAGAGAATTCACAAAGCTGTCCGCATTAACGTTCATTTTAGTCAAAAGCTGTGGGATAAGTCCGTTTTCATCTGAGCACAGAGCGATCATTAGATGCTCCTGATCAACTGCCTGATTTGAATAACGAGCAGCAACCGACTGTGCCTCCTGAACAGCCTCCAACGATTTTTGTGTGAATTTCTGAAAGTTCATAGTAAAGCCTCCTTTTTGATGTACAATTATTAACTAAGCCTGTAAACAGTAAAATTTATTTTTATACAGAACCTCCCTGCGGGAAGCCGCTTTTTTCAATAACAATTATCAAAGTACAATAATTCCTTTTTTCAGATGTTCTCGGTAATATTTATCAACTTCATCGAAATCTCTGCTCTCTTCTGACAAATTATCGAAATATTTCTGTATGCATTTATCCATAAGCTGTATATATTCGCCTATGGCGTTACCTATCTGCTCGTCCGTAAGCCTGTCGGCATTGGGAGAATAGAAATCTCTTGTATACCTGCCGTCGGCAATCTCAGACGGAACTCCCTTGGTAAAAAGCTTTGCAAGGTATTTGTTCTCTATCTTGTCCCAGAACTCAAAAAATCCCTCAATGGCGTTGATAAGCTGTGCACTCTGAGTTCTGAACTGTACTTTTAATCTTCCTACCTTGCCGCTGAAATTCCTGCTAAGCTCCACGCTGTAACGTATCGTAGGCTTGTACTTATATTTCAGCGGACTTTTTATGGAGATCATTGCGTCTGAGGGCTGTGCGAGGAATTGAAATCTCGGTTCCATAAGCTGTTCTATGGTAGAGAATATTTCACGCATTCGCATTTCCGGGGTCAGCAGGCTGAGCTTTTCCGCAAGTATTTGATTTATCAGATTTGAACGGCTTGTATTCATACGGTATGCCATTTCGTCAACAGCTTCAACTACCTCGTCTGCAAGAACTATACTGTATACGCTTTTATTCATTTGTATCACCTCGTAAGTATATATTTCTTTCATTATTTATATTATAGCACCCCATATATAATTTGTCAATAGAATTATATAATTTTAATTGCAAATTATTTATATAGACAACAAATTGCGTCTTTTTGATTTCATTATTTGTGCAAATTTACAGAATATACATTGAAAGTATGTCCGTACGGTGATAAAATAATTATTGTATAAATACTATCAAAGGCGGGATCTTCTTGACAGTTATAATAATGATGCTGACCGTTGTTTTGTGCTATACTATCTGTTCCCTCAGCGACAAATATGCGGTAAGTACAGCAAAATTCAACGGAAACGAATTCACATTTCTTATGGCGGCGGCAACAGCGGTATTTATGCTTGTATGTCTGCCCTTTCAGGACTGCACATTTACCATAAGCTGGCAGTCCTTTGCGGCGATCGGACTTATAGCAGCCTCCAAAATGCTGGAATTTCAAATGGGTGCGCTTGTTTTGTTGGAGCTTTCCGCTTTTGAGCTTAAAGCGTGGCTTGGAATAATACTTTTCATAAGCTATATAACAGACATTATCTACGGAACACAGGCAAAAATAATATGCTTTGTTTTTATTGCCCTGACGGCAGCAGGACTTGTGCTTATAGCGCAGCAGGGACGAAAGGACAATATTAACTACAAAAAAATTTTCATTCCGCTTATAATATACCTTACAGCTAAATTTGGGTACGGATTTGTTATCAAAGCGTTTACACCATATATTTCCTCTACAATGCAGCTATTCTGGGCGTTGGCAGTAATGGCGTTAATACTTCTTCCCAAAGCAAAGCCTTGGGAGATTTTCAGAAAAAATCCAAGGGGCGCTTGGATAGTAATTTTGACAAAGATACCCAATGTTGCGGGACTTCTGTTAGAAAACGCGGTTATTGCTGTAAGTCTGGCAAATTATTCGTTCATACAGCCGATGATACTTATTGCATTATTTGTTATCGGACTTGTAAAAAGAGATAAGTATACAAAACTGAGCCTTGCAGGCAGTGTAGTATGTATAGCAGGCATAGCAGGTTTTCAAATTGCAGGTATAGTATAACTAAAAATCCCTGTGATTGATTTGAAATATTCATATTCTTCTGTTATAATATCCTTAACATAAATCTGTGACGGAGGTAAACGACAATGTATGAAAATTTCAAGCTGCTGAGAGATATTATCAATGCTGACATAAAAGCCGACTGTACCGTAGGCGCAAAGCTTGCGGTCATTCACAAGGGAGAGACGGTTTTCACCGAAACTTTGGGTATGGCTGATAAGGAAAAAGGCATTCCTATGGGAGAGGATACTATGTTCAGACTTTTTTCTATGACAAAGCCTGTGACCGCATGTGCAGCTATGATATTACTGGAAAGAGGTAAATTTGAACTTAATAATCCGATTAAGTGGTTTCTGCCGACCTTTGAAAATCCGACTGTGCTTGACGATCAGGGAGAGCGTCCCGCTGACAGGGATATAACAATAGGCGATCTGCTAAGCATGACTTCAGGTATTCCTTATCCCGACGGACATCTTTCCGGGCAGGCTATGGGAGAACTGTGGGGTATTCAGTCGTATAATTACCTTAACGGCGGCAAGGTTTATAATACCAAGGAATTTGCTCTTGAAATGGGAAAAAAGCCGCTGACCTTTACGCCGGGTAAGCAGTGGATGTACGGCGCTTCTGCCGACGTAATGGGAGCTGTTATTGAGGTTATTTCCGGTATGACCTTAGGAGAGTTTTTCAGAAAGGAAATTTTTGAGCCTTTGGGTATGAATGATACGGGCTTTTATATATCCAAGGAAAAATATCACCGTCTGGCTCAGGCTTATGAGTATAAGGACGGTAAAAACGTTCCTTTTACTCATTTTCATTTGTGTCTTACAGATTACAGTAAACAGCCTGCCTTTGAGTCGGGCGGAGCGGGTCTTGTATCCACTGTTGAGGACTATTCAAAGTTTGTGAAAATGCTTATGAATAAGGGCGAGTATAACGGTGTGAGAATTCTCGGAAGAAAGACAGTGGAGCTTATGACGAGAAACTTCCTGACAGATGAGCAGAAAGTAAGCCTGAACTGGGACAGTACCGTAGGTCATGGCTACGGCTGTTTTATGAGAGTGCTTGAGGACGGTACAAAAGCGGGACTTAATCAGTCTGAGGGGTCTTACGGCTGGGACGGCTGGATGGGCTGTTATTTCAGTATAGACCCCAAGGAAGAGCTTGCAATGCTGTATTTCATTCAGCAGGCGGGCGCAGGCTGTACAGGAACGGTTCGACGTTTGCAGAATGTGATATGGGGAACCATATCATAGGGCGAAAGTTCGGAAAAGATTTAAAACATTATTATATTAAGGTAGGAAATTGATTTTAGTGAAAATAATATATGGATTATTCGATATGGACAAGAAATCGTAAACAGGCAAGTAAAGGCTATTCAAAGAACACTTGGTTTTGTAGGGCATCGCTGAAAATTATTTGTAAGCAGAAACCTCAGGACGGACGGTTCTGTCCGTTTTACTGAGTTTCGGATTTTTTGAAGTTAACTCTTGACAACTTTTGAATAATGTGATATAATTCCTTTACAATGTTTGTAAGGGAGTAGTTGCTGAGGATATATCCTCAGGGTAAGTCAACATGCTGACCTTTATTGGTCTGGCTTGCCGGAAGAATATTTATTCTTGATTAACAAGACTTACATACGGCTAAGGGATCATTTTGTATTTCGGTTTGCTGTATGTGGTTTTAAGTCGGGTGCAGCTTGCTGTATTCGGCTTTTATTATGCCCTGAATCAACCAAAGGAGAGTTATTAAAGTATGGGATTTATCGAGCTTTTTCTTATCGGAGCCGGACTTTCAATGGATGCGTTTGCGGTATCGGTCTGTAAGGGTCTGAATATGCGTAAGATCAATGTCTGTCATTCTGTCGTGATAGGTTTGTTCTTCGGCGGCTTTCAGGCGCTTATGCCGTTTATAGGCTGGACTCTGGGAAAGCAGTTTGAACAATATATTACTGCGGTAGACCATTGGATAGCATTCGCTCTGCTTTCCTTTATCGGAGGAAAAATGGCTTACGAGGTAATTAGGGGCGGCGATGACAATTCTGACGATCGTAAGAATGAAAAAACTCAGGGCGGAGATAAGCTTGATATAAAAGAGCTTTTAATGCTTGCGGTAGCCACAAGCATCGACGCTCTAGCCGTGGGTATCACCTTTGCGTTTTTGCAGGTTTCGATCCTGCCGTCCATAACCGTTATTGGGATAACTACTTTTGTTTTTTCTGTGGTAGGCGTGGCTATCGGAAACCGTTTCGGGGCAAAGTATAAGGATAAGGCTGAGCTTGCCGGCGGCATTATTCTTATTCTTATCGGACTGAAAATTTTGCTTGAAGGTATCGGAGTCCTATGATAAACCTTTCTAAGTTATCGGGATTTTGGATATTTACACAAAAAATCCCCCTTAAAGATAGTGTTTTATTACAAATAAAAAGGATTGATTTTTTCTGCGGGATATAGTATAATATTATGTGTAATTATGCCATAAGCGGCTTTGTGTTAACAATGTGTTATAGTCAATGCCTTGCGTAGAAAAGCTCCACAGTGTTGACATTATGAATTAACGGTGATATAGAGAGGAATTTGAAATTATGGAAATCATAAACAAATCTGACGGCAAGCTGCTGGAGGAATATGAGGAATTTGCAAAAAACAGCGTATACGGAAACTTTATGCAGTCGCTGAAATGGCCTAAGGTCAAGGATAATTGGGGCTGGGACGCGATTATTTCCCGAGACGCAGAGGGAAAGATCGTCGGTACTTGTCTGGTTATTATAAAGAAAATACCTATTTTCGGATGTACCTTTATATACGCTCCGCATGGACCTGTGTGCGACTGGAGCGACAGAAAGGTCATGGCGGATATTTTTGAGGGTGTAAAGGTTCTGGCAAAAAAACACAAGGCGTATCAGTTTATGATGGATCCTCCCTTTGAGGAGAAGGAGAGAGAGCTTTCAAAAATTATTACAGATATGGGATTTACTCATATTGACGACGCACCTGAGTTGTCTACTATTCAGGCGAGAAATAATTATATGCTGAGAAATATTGCGGGTAAGACTCCCGACGAGGTCATGGCGAGCTTTAAACCTGACTGGAGAAACAGGATAAGAAAAGCGGGCAGAAAGGGCGTTTACTGCAAGGTCTGCGGTACTGAGGCACTGGACGATTTTTATCCTCTTATGGAGGCTACGGGTATCAGAGACGGTTTTTCAATAAGAGGCAAGGAATATTTTGTAAAGTTTATTAACGGACTTGGTCCCGAGCATTGTCATCTGTTTATGTGCTATGTTGAGGAGGACGGTAAGGAAATTCCTCTGTCGGGGGCGGTGACTACTCAGTATGCGGGAAAGACCTGCTATGTATACGGAGCGTCGGCAAATCACCACAGAAACCTGTATCCCAACTATCTTATGCAGTGGACAATGATAAACTGGGCGATAGAAGGAGAAAACTACATTTATGATTTCCAAGGCATACCCTTCTATAAGGACGAAACAAATCCGAACTACGGCGTATATAAATTCAAGAAAGGCTTTAACGGTGAAGTCGTGACTTATGCGGGAGAGTATTTCTATATTTTCAAGCCGTTAATGAAGAAGATAGTTGATCTGTGCGAAAAAATAGTAATGAAAAGGCATGAGAGACAGAGATTGAAGCTGGTAGCAAACAGAAATACTGATATGAAATAAATATTAAAAAGGCGGATATGATGTCCGCCTTTAAAATGTTAAAAACATGAAAAGGCGAGGATATGTCGCTTAAACTATTCAATGTAATAAATAATGTAAATTAAACAGGAGGTCACCAAAATGCGTCTCTACGCTCCTGATATATTCACCGATTTCATCTGTTCGGGCTCGGAATGCAGGGACAACTGCTGTACTATAGGCTGGGATATTGAAATTGACTATAAAACGTTGGCTTTTTATAAGTCCCTTGACAGCGATTTAGGTAAAAGGCTTGCGGCTAATATCTATGAGGAGGACGGCTGTCATTATATGCGGCAGGAGGGAGGCTGTCCGTTTATGAACGAAAACGGACTTTGCTCCGTTCAGCTTGAATACGGCGAGGAGCATATTTCAGACATCTGCCGAGAACACCCACGCTTTTATGAGTGGTTCGGAGACTACAAGGAGGCGGGCGTCGGACTTAGCTGTGAAAAAGCCGCTCAGATGTTGGTGGAGCATACTTCTCCGATCTTGTTTACGGAACGTCAGACCGACGAAGAACCAGACGATCTGGAGTTTGACGAAAAGCTTCTGAATGCTGTAAAAAAGCTCCGCGACAGACTTATTGACATTCTCCAGAATAGGGGATATTCGGTTAAGGAACGGCTTGGCATTCTTTTGTGTGCCTGCGATGATATTCAGCAGGCAGTTGATACGGAGGACTGCGGCAGACTTAAACAGCTTTCGGGAATGCTTGCGATAGAAGGATTTCTGCTTGAAATTGTCAGCGAGGCTGAGTGTGATAAATCCGTAAAAAAATCGGAGGCTTATGAAAGTCTGCTGGAGATCTTTATGCAAATGGAGTATATTCGCCCCGAGCTGAATGAAAAATTCGGATATATAAAGGACAATATCGGCAGCATACTGTCCGCAGAAAAACAGTTTGATAAATCCTACGGCGACGATCAGTTTGAGCTGGAGCATATTGCAGTTTATTTCATTTATCGCTATCTGATCAAGGCGGTCAGGGATTTTGACATAGAGGGACGAATTTATTCTGCTGTAATATGTACTATGATGATAAGACTGCTCTTTATGGCTGAATTTTATAAAAAAGGAGGACTTATCGACAAGGAGAGCCGTGCTTTGCTGATAAAGGAGTTTTCAAAGGAGATCGAGTACTCCGCTGAAAATATGGAAATGCTGTACAGCTTCATATATGAGGACGGTATGTTGTTTGAAAAACTGAAAACCGTTATTTTCGGGGAGGTATGAAAATGGGTGTTTTCACAAAAAACGTTGGAGGATCGGTCCCCTCCGAGTGTAAGGGTATGGAAGTAAAAATGCAGACCTCAGTCTGTACAGGTGAAAAAATCATTGGATTTTATAACAGAAATACCCGTGAGCTTATGTATTCCGAGCTTGTGAAAAGTCCGAGAGATATTCAAGAATTTTATAAAAAATACGGTATAAAACAGGAAAATAAGAATTAAATCAAAATCACCCCGCATAATAATATACGAGGTGATTTTTATGAAAATAAAAAGCTTTAATTTTCATGCGATAAAGGTTAAACCGTTTGTGATCTCGCTCATCATTCCTTTTGCTTCCGGACTTATTTCCTATTTTATTTCGGGGGATATAAAAGCCGTTTACGCCGACATTGATAAGCCCTTTTTCGCTCCTCCCGACTGGATATTTCCGGTGGTGTGGAATATTCTTTTTCTTCTTATGGGCATATCCTGCTATATGATTTTTGTCAGCGGATCTCCTGTGCGTAAAAAGGCTCTGACGTTCTATGGAGTTCAGCTTTTTCTGAACACTTTCTGGACATTCATTTTCTTTAAGCTGGAAATGTTCCTTTTTGCTTTGATATGGATAGCGGCAATACTTGTTCTTACGGCGATAATGTGTATGTATTTTTACAATATCAAGCCTCCTGCGGCATATCTGCAAATACCGTATTTGCTGTGGCTGACCTTTGCGCTTATGCTTAATGCGGGAGTTTATTTTCTGAACTGAAAAATTCAAAGAATGGATCGGACGGCAAAACCGTTTGTCCATTCTTTTTATTTGTGAAAATGAAGATATTATACAAGAAATCATTAATTTTATGATGTATAATATTAATGAGGAGGTGCAGTAAAGTGAGTAAAGAAGTCAGAACTATCTGTTATGATGACGAACTGAACCTTGAAGCATATCGTTTTGAGGGAATAGTACAGCCATTTCCCAATCATTTTCATGATTATTATGTGATAGGTTATGTTGAATCGGGTACGCGCCGTCTTTTATGCAAAAATAACCAATATATTATAAAGGCGGGGGATCTTTTGCTGTTTAATCCCAATGACAATCACGGCTGTACTCAGAACGATGAGGGAACTTTTGATTACATGGGAATAAATATTCCTGTGGATACAATGCTGTCATTGACAGAGGAGATAACAGGCAAGCATACTTTGCTGGGATTTTCTCAGAATGTGATAACAGACAGTACACTGCGGATATGTCTGAAATCACTTCATGAGATGATCTTGTCGGGAAGCGAGAAGCTTGAAAAGGAAGAAATGCTTTTCATACTTATTTCCATGCTGTCAGAGAACTATGGACAGCCTTTTGAAAACTGTATTCCCGAGTGCCGTGATGAGATAGAAACAGCCTGCCTGTTTATGGAGGAGCATTATACCGAGCATATTTCGCTGGAGCAATTATGCAGATGCAGTACATTAAGTAAATCGACCTTGCTGAGAGCGTTTATAAAATCCAAGGGAATTACGCCGTACCGATATTTGCAGTCTGTCAGGATAGGTAAAGCAAAGGCTTTGCTGGAACAAGGAGTAAAGCCCATAGACGCGGCATTGCAGACAGGTTTTGCAGACCAGAGCCATTTTACGAACTTTTTTAATATGTACATTGGACTGCCGCCTGCCACATATAAAAGGATATTCAAATCTATGCACAAAGACGGCTGAAAATCATAAAAGACAAAGCGAGAAAGAGGAAAAGCAAATGAATACTGAAAACGAAAAATGCGTTATAATAATAGACGAAAAACTGCCGATTGGCATTATTGCAAATACGGCGGCAATTATGGGTATAACTTTGGGAATGAAAATGCCTGACGTTGTAGGCTCAGATGTAGCGGACAAGGAGGGCAATGAGCATATAGGCATTATACAATTTCCCGTACCCGTTCTGAAAGGCACTTCGGAAATAATGCGGCAGCTCCGCGTTAAGCTCTTTTCAGAGGAGTATTCCGATCTGACAGCTGTGGATTTTACCGATCTGGCGCAGAGCTGTAAAACCTACGACGAATTTATACGAAAAATGTCTGAATGCTCCGAGAACGATTTATCATATATCGGTATAGCTGTTTGCGGGAACAGGAAAAAGATCAATAAGCTGACCGGAAATTTACCTCTGCTGAAATAAAAAAGCGGGCTGTTGCAGTATTGTCAACAGCCCGCTTTTTGCTATTTATCCTATTATTTATCGTTCAGCGGGAAAATTTTTTCAGGGCATATTGTCATCATATGTGTGATAGCAGGCTCAATATCTGCCCATAGTCCGCAGCCGTCGTCTCCGCCGCTTGATTTCCAAGCGAATACGCCGTTGTAGCCGTTGTTGTATGCGGATTCATATGCTGTTACTACATCGTAGGACTCATTGTCCGACGAAAGCGCAGGCATTTCACCTATAACCACAGGCTTAGTTCCGTCAAGACCGTACTCCACAGGAGTCTGCTCGTACATAACGCCCCAGTTGGGTATCATCCAAGAGTACCAGTGAGTGGAGTAGAAATCAACATAAGCAAGTGAACTGTCATACTTTTCATTGTCTTTTATCAGGCTTGCAAGCTCCGTATCGGATATCTTATTGCCCATTTGATTGTCGGAATTGTACTTTATCATACCCATTCCTACAGTTACAAGTACGTCGGAATTTGCGTGGATCGCTGCGCTGGCTTTTGCATAGTAGCTTTCGAGGTACAGCCAGTCAAGCTTTCCGCATTCCTCTTCTTCAACTATCCAATCAGGCTCATTGCAGAGGTCTATGCTCCAGAAATAGTCGCTTTCACCGTATCTTTCTACCAAGGGCACTATATAATTGTCAACATACTGGTCAACCTTTTCATCATCTTGAATGAGAGTTCTCCACGCTTCATAATTTTCATTCTGATCTTTAAAATGGTCAAAGGACTGCACAGTTGCCATTACATAAATGTGATACTGCTCAGCGAGGAGCATAAGATCGTCCAGATCTTCCCAGTGGGCGGTTGTTGCGCCCTCAAATGTGCCGTCAGGGGATATAAGCATTCCTACATCGCCGTTGCATACTATCCATATTCTTGCAGCGTTTACGCCTGCCTCGTGAAGCTTGGAGAAATGGTCGTTCCAGAATTCAAAGTTAAAGCTTCCGCCGAAATCGTTCCACTTGTCCCACGCGGCGTTTACACCGTTAAACCATATTTCTTCGCCGCCTACTATGAATTTTGTGCCGTCAACCGTTACTCTGGCGGAGCCGTCTGTGTTAGTGACAAAGTCCTTTTCGGGCATAGCTCCCTCAGAATTGGTATCGGCAGATGAACCGCCCGACGATGTGCTGTCTGACGTTTCAGCCTTGCTTTCCGACGAACTGTCCGAACTGCCGCCGCATGCCGTTGAGCACATAAGCATTAATGCCGCAAGTGCAGCAGCTGTGATTTTTGAGATTTTCATAATTAAGTCCTTTCCTTTCGGGTATTTTGAATGTCTAAGAACCTTTATAAAGAAGTGTTCTTGCATAGTTTAACACACTTATTATAGCACAAGGTATTGACAAATTCAAGATATTTTTGAAAAAACATGTACTTCGGATTTAATATTTCGCTTATATGTTTGATTATTTAATCTATTAACATGAATGGAAAGTACAAGCAATTATTTTTGTGCAAAATGACGTGCTCAAAAATTTGCATTTTAGAGCAAGATGTAGTATAATATAATAGTATGTATATAATTTCTAATGACAAAGGAAGATGACAATGATTTACAGACTGTTATGTACAAGCGCAGAGCGTACGGCGTATATGAAAAGCTATTCGCTTTTTATGTTTTTAATGCTTATCTGCTCGTTTGCGATCACTTTTTTAATGCTTAAATACTTTAAGGGTATTTTGCCTAAGGATCAGGGCAGACAGTTTGCGGTGAACGGCGCGCTGTCCGAAGGAAAGCCCAGAGGCTGCGGACTGCTGTTTATAACATCCTTTACCCTTTGCTGCGCTCTTTTTGTGCCGCTTAAGGTTGAGAGCATTATTTATCTTGTGTGCATATACGGTGCAATGCTTACGGGCTATTTCGACGACGCTGCCGAAACTCCTTGGGGAAATCTTAAAAAAGGCCTGTTTGATCTGGTTATCTCCTTAGGCGCGGCAGTGACATATTATCACTTCAACGGTTCGGATATAAGAATTATGCTGTTTGGTATCGAGAGCATTCACATTCCTGCGGCGGTATTTATTATTCTGGCCGGGGTTCTTGTGTGGACAGCCATAAATGTGACCAACTGCTCTGACGGTGTGGACGGACTTTGCAGTACGCTTGTCATGGTAGTGCTGGCGGTACTGATAATGATGTCGTCCTTTGCAAGAAGTTCGTTCGGCGGACTGTCGCCTATGATAATGCTGGCGGTTCTGGCGGCATATCTGTGGTTTAACTGCTCCCCGAGTAAAATGCTTATGGGAGACGCAGGCTCAAGGGCGCTGGGAGTTTTTCTTGCGGTGATTTTTCTTGATTCCAAGGCTCCGTTCAGCTTTATACCCCTGTGTCTGGTTATTATTATTGACGGCGGACTGGGACTTCTCAAGCTGTCGTTCAGACGTTTCCTTAAATGGAAGAATTTTATGGACGGCGTCAGAACTCCCATACACGATCACGAGAGAAAGAACAAGGGCTGGTCAGATACTCAGGTAGTAACACGTTTTGCAATAATTCAGCTTGTTATTGATTTGTGTTATATGGCCGCTGTACAATGGATCATTTAGCATACACGATTTATAATAGAAAATAAAATTATGAGCTAAGCAGCGTTGTGTATTTAAAAGGGAGTGAACAAAAGATAGGACAAGCATTAAAAAAGAATATGAAATATGTGCTGAATATCGGATTTATTGTCCTTATCTGCTGGCTGACCTTCAGGCTGCTGTTTTCCGGACAGGAATTTTCCGCTATTCTTGAAGATCTGCACAACGCTGATCCCCGCTGGCTTATCATGGGACTGCTGCTTGCTTTCATGTTTGTGGCGGGTGAGAGCAGTATTATATACTATATGCTGAGAGTTTTGGGACAGAAAACGAGATTTTTTCGATGTTTGAAATACTCCTTTATAGGATTTTTCTTCAGCTATATAACACCCTCCTCCTCAGGGGGGCAGCCTGCTCAGATGTATTATATGAAAAAGGACGGAGTCAAAATAGGCTTTTCCACGCTTATAATGCTGGTTATTACTATTGCCTACAAGGCGGTTCTTATCATACTTGGACTTGTATTTTTAATTTTCAACTGTTCGCTTATAGCAGATCATGTAGGTAAAATGGGGTGGCTGCTGGCAGTTGGTTTTGTGCTGAATATTGCATTTATAATAGTTCTTGCGGCTGTATTCGTCAAGCCTGTATGGGCGAGAAAGGCAGGTATAAAAATAGTAAATCTGCTGACGTATATTAAGATCGTCAAGCTAAAAAACAATCAGAGGTACATTGAAAAAATCACAAGAATATGCGACACCTATACCATTGGCGCAGAGTATATAAAAAATAATTTACATACGGTTGTGAATGTGTTTCTCATAACCACGGTTCAGCGGCTTTCGCTTTTTACGATTACATGGATAGTGTACAAATCATATGGTCTGAGCGGTTACGGGATACTTTCCGTGATAGCTTTGCAGACTATGATAGGCATAAGCGTGGAAATGCTTCCTCTGCCGGGAGCCGCCGGAATTACCGAGGGCTGCTTTATGGTGATATTTGACAGGATATTCGGCAAGGAGCTTGTGAGTCCGGCATTGCTTTTAAGCCGAGGAATGAGTTTTTATGCTGTGCTTATTGCAGGCGGACTCGTCACATTTGCGGCGCACATAATCATATTAAAACGCGATAAAAAAATCTATGCCGACGATAGTTCGGCGGGAATAGCGCAAGATAAAAAGAAGGGATAAAAATGATAGGATTTTATAATTATTCGGTAATACTGACTTACATAGGACTTGTTTCTTCGGTTTTCGGTATTACTCAGATATTTGAAGGGCACGAATCCATAGCTTTTCTGTGTTTGCTGCTGTCGGGAATATGTGATTTATTTGACGGCAGGATTGCCAGAAGCATGAAGAACAGAACAGAGCATGAAAAGGTTTTCGGAATACAGATCGACTCGCTGTGCGATCTGGTATGCTTCGGAGTTTTTCCTGCTGTTATCGGTTACCATTACCAGTCGGTTTATCCGCTGAAGCTTGTAGCGTCGATACTTATTGTGCTTTGCGCTGTTATAAGGCTTGGCTATTTCAACGTTATGGAGGAGGAAAGGCAGCGGACTACCGAAGAAAACCGTAAGGAGTACGAGGGATTGCCTGTAACGACGGTTTCGATCATTCTTCCGTTGCTTTATCTTGGCAAGCATAATATTCCCGGTTCGATTTTTCCCTATATTTTTCATGGGTTTATGATACTTATTTCAATGCTGTTTATTATGCGAATAAATGTTAAAAAGCTTTCGCTGAAAGGTATTTTTCTGCTGTTCACAATGGGGATTATTATTATTCTGGGCTATCTGAAGGTCAATCAGATAATATAGGAGGAAGAATTTATGAAATACAGAGACAGACAGGGCAGAACTTATGAAAAAACCACGTCTCAGGACGCCTTTCTTGCTGAGGCTTACAACTCGGCGTTGGGCAGGTGGCTTATGAAATTTCTTTCTCTGCCGATATTTTCAAAGTGCCTTAGGTATATACTGAACAGCAAGCTATCTGCCGGATTTGTATACGAATTTGCCGAAAGGAACGGGATAGACCTGTTTGATTACGAGCAGAGAAATTTTACATCCTTCAACGACTTTTTTACCAGAAAAATAAAGACGGGCAGGCGTTTTGTCACTGCTGACGACAGCGTGCTTGTATCTCCTGCGGACGGTAAGGTATCTGCTTATGAGATCACAAATTCAAATTTTTTTGTTATAAAGAATTCTGTCTACAATGTCGACAGTCTGCTGAGAGACAAAAAGCTCTCTTCAAGATATATGGGCGGATATGCTCTTATTATAAGGCTTTCCGTGGACGATTATCACAGATATATTTATCCCTGCAGCGGCGTCAAGAGTCATGACAGGCACATTAAGGGATTTCTGCATACAGTAAATCCTGTGGTCAACAGATATATACCTGTATATAAAGAGAACAGCAGAACTTACTGTATGCTGAGGAGCGATAATTTCGGGGATATTATACAAATGGAAGTGGGCGCTCTTATGGTAGGGAAAATCAGCAATGCAAACAGCGGAAAATGTAAAGTCCGCAGAGGAGAGGAAAAGGGTTATTTTGAGTTCGGCGGTTCCACGATCGTGCTTTTGCTCGAAAAGGATAAGGCTGAAATATGTGGCGATTTGATCAGAAACACTCTCGAGGGCTGTGAGACTACTATAAGACAGGGCGATGCTCTGGCGGTAAGAAAATATTAATGAAAATAAAAATCAAAGGATAAAAACAGGAGGTATATCTGTGGAAAAGCTTGATATACAGCGAATTGACCGGGATTATTTTTACGGAGGGAATGACCTTGGCGCGCATATCTGCGAGGGACGTACGATGTTCAAAACGTGGTCTCCCTATGCGACGGGCGTGTATCTTAACCTTTACCTTGACGGAGAGGGAGACAATAAGATCGAGACCCTGCCTATGGAGAAAATTGAAAACGGCATATGGTATGTGGAGCTTTTTCGTAACTGCGACGGAGAATTCTATACTTATTCATATGAATTCAACTACGGCAAGCCGCAGGAGACTGTAGATATTTATGCAAAGGCTTGCGGCGTTAACGGAAACAGAGGAGCGGTAGTGGACTTTGAAACGACAAATCCTGTCGGCTGGGACAGCGTTCCCAGACCTAAGTGCAAAAGCTCCTGCGACGCCATAGTCTACGAATGTCATGTCAGGGATTTTTCCGCAGATCTCAGCTCGGGCGTCTGTTCTAAGTACAGAGGTAAATTTCTCGGCTTTTGCCAGAGCCGCACCCGTTTTAACGGTATAGAAACTTGTCTTGACCATTTGAAAGAGCTGGGTGTTACTCATGTTCATTTTCTTCCTGTGGCGGACTATGCAACCGTTGACGAGAGCAGACCCGATAAGGCTCAGTATAACTGGGGCTATGATCCGAAGAATTATAACTGTCTTGAGGGCTCTTATTCTACTGATCCCACAGACCCTAAGTGCAGAATAAAAGAGTTCAAGCAGCTTGTCATGACATTGCACAAAAACGGTATCGGAGTAATTATGGACGTGGTTTACAACCATACATACTTTACTGAGGAGTCCTCCTTTGAAAAGGCTTTTCCGGGGTACTATCACAGAGTTCGTGAAGACGGTACGTTCTCAAACGGCTCGGGCTGCGGAAACGAAACGGCTTCCGATCATTTAATGATGAGAAAGTTTATGATCGATTCACTGAAATTCTGGGCAACGGAATACAAGATTGACGGTTTCCGTTTCGATCTTATGGCCCTGCACGACATTGAAACTATCAATATTATCAGAGACGAGCTTAATAAAATCGATCCCGAACTGCTGATGTACGGTGAGGGCTGGACGGGCGGAGAGTCGCCTATGTCGTCAGAAAAGCTTGCATACAAGTGGAATTCCTATAGCTTCGGCAGAGTGGGACTTTTCAACGACAACATCAGGGACGCATGTAAGGGAGGAACCTTCAATCCCTACGATATGGGGTTTATAAGCGGAAACAAGAATGCTGCGTCTATACTCAGGAGAGGAATTGCTGGCTCTGTGCCTCATCATCAGCTCAATTATGCGACAGAGGCATGTTGGGCGTTCGAGCCAACTCAGGCAGTGAATTACTGTGAGGCTCATGATAATAATACTTTATGGGATAAATTGCAGATCTCGGGCAAAGGACATTATTCCGAAGCCGACTTGGTTAAAATGGATAAGCTTGCGGCGGCGATAATTATTCTGTCTCAGGGTATGCCGTTTATCCAGTTGGGACAGGACTTTTTAAGAACTAAGCCGAGAATACTGAACGAGGGGGAAGAACCCAACGATGTGAATGTTTTCTCACACGACAGCTATAATGCGCCTGATTTTACAAACTCAATAAAATGGGGGCGCAAGCGTGAATACAAGGGCGTTTTCGATTACTACAAGGCTTTGATAAAGCTGAGGAAGTCAAGTCCGCTGTTCAGAATGACTACTAAAGAGGACGTAGGCGCACATTTGCAGTTTATTGACAGCGGAGATTGGAATTTTGTTGTCTGGAAGCTGGAGGACGATAGGGAATGTTATATAATCGCACTTAATCCGTTTACAGATGACAGATATTTTAACCTGCCGTTTGGCGAATATGAGAAGGTTCTGGACGAGAACGGAAAGAGAGAGGAAAACAGCTGCTATCAGGGAGGAGTTAAGATTCCCCCGCTGTCTGCCGCAGTTTTTAAAAGGAGATGTTTTGAGTGTGTTTGATAAACATCCTAAAATAAGAATCTTTTTTGTTATAATCTATTTATTGTCTGTTTTCATGTTTTGGGATAAAAGTAATCCGATCGTTTTCAATATTTTTCTTGCAGCTCTTATGTTATTATGTGTATATATATCATTAGTGAAAGCAAATGTGGTGAAGGATAAAAATTCAGAAAAAATAAATACAATTGCTTTTGATATTAGCAGTATTATGTTCTTGACTTTATTGATAACTTCATTTTTTAACTAAGTGAGTAAATAAAAAGGCGCACAAGGTCATTTGACAATGTGCGCTCTTTGTATATCAGACTTGTTTTTTATACTGCGAAACATAGGCTATTTTGTCTTTTCGGAGACATTCTTTGGCTGATTGTCTACAGTAAGTAAACGAAAAGATGAATTTGATTTTGTCTGAGTCCAAAATTACATGTTATCTATGTGTTTCGGCTTTTTCTGTTCCTTGCATCAGTCTGTTGCAATTTATTCTTTTTAGCTTTAAATCAGCTGCTCACGCATTTTTGCCAGTATCTTTTTTTCACGTCTAGATACCTGAACCTGCGTCATTCCCAGTATCTGTGCTGTCTGTACCTGTGTTTTGCTACGGTAATACCGCAGAAAAATTAGCTGTCTGTCCGCAGGCTCAAGAGTACATAAAGCTTGATCCAAAGAAAGACGGTCAGTTATTTCCTCGTCGGGAGCGGCTACAGGTACGTCTATTTGACCTCCGCCGTCCTCTTCGTCGTTTCCTGTCAGGCTCATGGGCGGCAGGGCTACGTTCAGAGCCTCAACCACAGCCTCAGGATCTTCTCCCGAAAGCTCGCAGAGCTCGGATACAGTAGGTTCCCGGCTCTCCTTTATCATAAATCGCTCTCGCAGGCGTGTGATCCTCATTGACAGCTCTTTTGCACTGCGTGATACCTTGATCGTTCCGCCGTCTCTGAAAAGGCGTTTTATTTCCCCTAAAATAACAGGAACAGCATATGTGGAAAACTTCACGCCCCGTTCAGCGTCAAACGCCTTTGCCGCCTTGATAAGACCTATACAGCCTGCGCCGTAAAGGTCGTCATATTCTATTCCCCGCCCCCGAAAACGATTGGCGCACAGATGTACAAGCCCCAGATTTTCTTCCGCAAGGGGAGTTTTCAATTCGTTCATAATCTTGACTTTCTTGATTTTACCGTTCTTTCCAACACAAGGGTAGTACCCTTGCCAAGCTTGCTTTTAACTCTTACTTGTTCCATAAAGGTTTCCATTATTGCAAAACCCAGTCCTGCGCGGTCGTCCTCAGGCGCGGTAGTGAACAGCGGTTCTCTTGCCTGCTCGATATTTTCAATACCGCAGCCCTTATCTTGGATTTTTATGTAAATACGTCCGCCTTGGAAAATTTTTACCTGCAAAAGTACCGTTCCTACAGTTCCCCTATAACCGTGAACTATAGCATTGGTCACACCCTCGGAAACTGCGGTTTTGATGTCGGAAAGCTCGTCTATACAAGGATCTAGCTGAGACAGAAAGCCGCTGACGGCTATGCGTGCGAAGCGTTCGTTCTCTGAATAGCTGGGAAAGATAAGCTTCATTTCGTTAATTGGCTGCTGCCGCGTTCTGCTCATTGGATGTAACCTCCTTATTTTCTTCAGAAATTTCCTCTTTTGGGATAAGAGGGGAAATGTTATCGGTTATACGCGCAAGCTTGTCTACACCCGCAATGCGCAGAACCTTTCTTATATAATTGGGGGGAGAGGCGATAATAACTTCGCCGTCGTAGTCCTGCATAAGCTTGTAGCGTCCCATTATAAGCCCTATACCTGAGCTGTCCATAAAGGTCACGCCCGAAAAATCGATGATAAGTCTGTGAGGGCGGGAAGATATTATTTCACGGTCTATCTCGCCTCGTATGAGTTTAGCGGTATGATGATCCAGATCTCCTTTGATTTTAGCCACACATACGCCGGAACTTGTTGACGTCGTTACGCCGCTATGAGTAGAGCTCTCAGAGTTCATAATTTATCAGTCCTTTCGTTTTTATGAAGTGATTATATTGTAGCACGGAATATGAGCGTAAAATGTCATATTGAGGGTAAGAACATATAAAAGGACTGTATCTATGCAGCATAATTTTTGTATGTGAGTGATTTTATTTTCGGATATCCTCCGTACTTTTGGGAACAGTGATAAAATGCCCCCATAATATCGGCTTTAATGCTTTTCGGTAACATGGTCTGTACTTGACAGCCTTTACAATAGACTAGCAGAAGTCGATATATGATTTAATATCCTTCCGCGCTGTGTGCTCTCTGCATCCGATACGGATTTTTCTTCTGTGTGAAAATATTAAAATGCAACGGCTAAAACCTTGACTTTTACAGTAAGATAGTGTATAATATAATAGTGTTTTTATACATATTAATCGTATTAACAAAAACAGGGGATCATCCCCGTGATACAAAATAAAGGTGGCTAGAGAATGGGATTACTTGACAAAATCTTCGGCAACTACTCTAAAAAGGAGCTTGCCAAAATTGAACCGATAAAAAACAAGGTTCTTGAACTGGAAGAAAAATATGCGGCTATGTCCGATACTGAACTGGGAGAGCAGACCGCTGTCCTCAGAAGTAAGCTGGACGAGCTTTCAACACTTGACGACGTTCTGCCCGAGGCTCTTGCAGTATGCCGTGAGGCGGCTTTCAGAGTGCTGGGCAAAAAGCCTTATCCTGTGCAGATAATCGGCGCTATCGTTCTTCATCAGGGACGTATCGCTGAAATGAAAACCGGTGAAGGTAAAACTCTGGTTGCTTGTCTGGCGGCGTACGCTAACTCGTTGTCCGGTAAGGGAGTTCATGTCGTTACGGTCAACGATTATCTTGCAAAGTTCCAGTCTGAGGAAATGGGCAAGGTATTCAATTTCCTCAATACCTCTATCGGCTGTGTGCTGACGGGCATGAACAAGGAGGAAAAGAGAGCCGCTTATAATGCCGATATTACTTACGGTACAAACAACGAGTTCGGTTTTGACTATCTGAGAGATAATATGGTCAACTATAAAAAGGATAAGGTACAGAGAGAGCATACCTTTGCTATTGTGGACGAGGTAGACTCTATCCTTATCGACGAGGCAAGAACCCCTCTTATCATTTCGCAACCTGGAGATAAGTCAACCCAGCTTTATACTCTTGCAGACAGATTTGCAAAGACGCTGAAAGCCGTAACAGTCGTTGAAATGGACGATAAGGCGGATAACGATCTGCTTGACGGAGACTATATCATAGATGAAAAGGCAAAGACTGCTACTCTTACAAAGAGCGGCGTTAAAAAGGCTGAAAAGGCATTTAATGTTATCAATCTTATGGACGCCGACAATATGACTCTTGCACATCACATCAATCAGGCTATCAAGGCTAACGGCGTTATGAAAAACGGCGTTGACTATATTGTTAAGGACGGAGAGGTTCTTATCGTTGACGAGTTCACAGGACGTGTAATGGACGGCAGACGTTTCAACGACGGACTTCATCAGGCCATTGAAGCTAAAGAAAAGGTTGAGGTCAAGAGAGAATCCAAGACCATTGCAACCATAACATATCAGAATTATTTTAGGCTTTACGGCAAGCTTTCGGGTATGACGGGTACCGCTTTAACCGAGGAGGACGAGTTCAGAGAGATCTACAAACTGGACGTTATCGAGGTTCCTACCAACAAACCCGTTATCAGAGTGGATCATCCCGACGTTGTTTACAAGACCGAAAAGGGTAAGTTCAACGCCGTTATCGAGCAGATAATCGAGTGCCACAAAAAGGGACAGCCGGTGCTTGTGGGTACGGTTTCCATTGAAAAGTCAGAGTATCTTTCAAGACTGCTGAAAAACAAAGGTGTAAAGCACGAAGTCCTTAACGCTAAATATCATGATCGAGAGGCTATGATAGTCGCTCAGGCAGGTAAGTACGGCGCCGTGACCATTGCTACAAATATGGCAGGCCGCGGTACGGATATCATGCTGGGCGGAAACGCAGAATATATGTCTTTAGCGCAGCTCCGGAAGGAGGGCTATACCGAGGAACAGGCTGTTGAGGCGGCAAGCTTTTCAAATACTCAGGATGAAGAAATTCTCACTGCAAGAAAGAGATACAGAGAGCTTTACGCAAAATATACTGATGAGATCAAGGAAAAAGCTGACAAGGTAAGAGAAGCGGGCGGACTTTATATCATAGGTACTGAAAGACACGAGTCAAGACGTATTGACAATCAGCTCAGAGGACGTTCGGGACGTCAGGGCGATCCGGGAGAGAGCACATTCTTCCTTTCACTCGAGGACGATCTTATGAGGATTTTCGGCGGCGATAAGATAACAGGCATGATGGATACTCTTAATGTGGACGAGAATACGCCTATCCAGTCGAAAATGCTTTCAAGCGTTATAGAGTCCTCGCAGAAGAAGATCGAGGGCAGAAACTTCAATATAAGAAAGAACGTACTGAACTACGACGATGTTATGAATACTCAGCGTGAGATCATATACGGTCAGAGGCAGAAGGTTTTGGACGGCGAGGATCTTCATGAGTATATCATAGATATGATAAAGGATTTTGTTACGGATTCTGTAGGTATGTACATTGTGGGCGAAATTCAGGACGAATGGAATTTGCAGGGTCTTAAAGAAAGACTTATGGGGCTTATTACAGTTGACGATGACTTTAACTATACTCCTCAGGAGCTTGACGAGGTGACAAAGGAAAGCATTGAGGATATGCTTATCGAGAGAGCGTTGAAGATATACGACAAGCGTGAAGACGATCTGGGAACGGAACTCCTGCATGAGATAGAGAGGGTTTGTCTGCTTAAAGTCGTAGATACCAAGTGGATGGATCATATTGACGATATGGAGGAACTCAAGAAGGGTATCGGACTGCGTTCATACGGTCAGAAGAATCCTGTTGTTGAGTACCGTATGGAGGGTATGGATATGTTTGACGCTATGATCGAGTCCATACGCGAGGATACTGTAAGAATGCTGTTTACCATTCAGGTGAGAAGAAATAATGCAGCTCCTAAGCGCGAGGCTGTTTTTAAGCCTGCGGAGCATCATAATATGGCTGTTCGAAAGGCAAATAAGGTAGGCAGAAACGATTTATGCCCCTGCGGCAGCGGAAAGAAATATAAGAATTGCTGCGGAGCTAACGATAAATAAATAATATGTAAAAACAGGACGGTAAAATGCCGTCCTGTTTTGGAATAAGCAAAAAGAAAACGTTATCAGAGATATGGTGAATGGTTATGAGCAGATGTCCGTACTGTGGTGAAAAACTTAAGAATGGAGAAGGCTGTACTCATTGCGGCGGACAGGTTCAAGCTTTCAGTGGATATGTGTATCAAAATCAGAAAAAAGACTCCGACAGAATAAGCAAAACGGCTTATATACTGCTTTTTGAAGCGGCGGCTGTATTTGCGGCGTTTATAGTTCTGAGTCTGTTCGACTTCGGAGGATCGCAGGAGCTGTGGGAACGGTTAAACATAGGAAATATCTATATATACGAATTTGCGTTATTCTGTACAATTCAGGCTTTACAAACTGTTTTTTCAATACTGTCGCTTAAATTTTCATACTCTTTGGTATTCAAACGAGTTTTGAGAATAATTGTTCTTATAAGCAGCACGGTAATGATCGCTGTATTTTTCATCAGTGAGATGATAGCCGTCGGATCTATTTTAACACTTGTTGGCTTGTTCTTTTTAGGAGACGCATTATGCCTTGGAGGTTATGCACTTTTGCTCATGGTTCTTCAGATATTTATTGCTGTAACGGCTAATCTGAAGTGCGGGTTAAAGGATAATACATAATGCAAGATAAAATGCTTTTTACAGTTAAGCTGTAAGTGAAGAAAATTGGAGTTTACAGAGGTAATAATGGGTATTGAAAAATTATATAATAATTCTGCACATACAAATTGTTATACATATTTTCGTATAACCGGCAATTTTAATCCTGATACAATAACTAACTTACTTTGTCTTACACCGGAGAAATCTTGGAAAATCGGTGATACGAGAAAAAACGGAACACAATACGATTTTGCGTCTTGGCAATTTGGTACTTGCAAGGAATACGATATTATAGTTGAAAATCAAATGCTTAAAACCATTGCTCCGCTTATTTCAAAAATTGAAATATTAAAAGAGATCAAGCGCAAATTTGATGTCAACTTCACATTAGAAGTCGTGTCAACAGTACGATCTGATGAAACAACACCGTGTTTGGCACCGTCTATAAATATTATGCAGTTTTGTTGCGATACAGGGACAGAAATTGATATAGATTTGTATGTTAGCTGTCCAAATGGTTTTGAAAATGAGGTTTTGAATCGGAGAATTGCGGGGCAAGAGTTATGAATAAATGTCCGTGTTGCGGAAAAAGAAGTTTTGGCGGAGCCTTTTACGACGGCGTGGGGTGTCCTGTGTGCAGTTGGATAAGAGACAGGCAGGCTGAGGACTTTCCCGAACTTTACAGCAGTGTAAACGAATGTACACTTGAGGAGGCAAGGCGTAATGCCAAAATAAGAAGAGGTATGGAAAACTCCTTAAGAAAAGATATAAGAAAACCTTGTAAAACTAAATCAAATGTTGTTCTTACAGGCAGACAGCATTATATTATTGCTGTAACAGAAATAATTTGTCTTATATGTGCCATATTGTCTGAAAAGTATGTGATTAAAGTCGATACAGGCGTATGTTTTATTGTACTGTTTATTATTTTAAAGCTTGCGAGTGCGTCGGTGAATTTCCGTGCCGGTAAGAACGATATGCCCGAGGTATCTCAAAAAGCTCAGACGGTGACCCGATTTTTGTATAAGCTTGCAGTGACGATAATGTTTTTGTCGCTGATATGTGTGGTGTTACTGTTTTTCTCATTTATTGGCATTTTTGAGGTGCTATTATGCTGGAACAGAGCAACGTCTCCATATAATCCTTTGAAATGTCTGGATTTTTTTGGGCGTCACATATTTGCATTTTTTTTACCTGCTGCAGAGATGTGGATATATAGATTAAAAAAACGTAGAAAAGACTAAAATTAAAAGCTTTAGTATACAGAAAAAATAGTTAGGAGCTGATATTATGTCAACTGCATTTAAGCCTGCAGATATACTGATTCCGCAAAATCTTAATATGGAAAAGTGGGCGGTAGTTGCTTGCGACCAGTATACTTCCGAGCCTGAGTACTGGGAGGACGTAAGTAAGATCGTAGGAGACGAAAAGTCTGCGCTGAACCTTATCCTGCCCGAGGTCTATCTTGAAAATTCCGACGTTGACAGATGTATTGACAGGATACACGAAAATATGGCTGAATATGTAAGCGGCGATACCTTTAAGGAGTATAAAAACTCGCTTGTTTACGTTGAAAGAATACAGTCCGACGGAAAGCTCAGAGCGGGTATCGTGGGTATGATAGATCTGGAGCAGTACGATTATACCAAAGGCTCGAAGTCCGCAGTAAGAGCAACCGAGGCTACGGTTGTGGAGCGGATTCCTCCGAGAATTAAAATCCGCAGGGGAGCGCCTGTGGAGCTTCCGCACATTATGATACTGATAGACGATACTGAAAAGACGGTTGTTGAGCCGCTGGCAGATAAAAAGTCCGTATTTGAAAAGGTATACGATTTCGACCTTATGAAAAACGGCGGACATATAAGAGGATATGTTATAGACAAGTCCTCTCAGGATACTGTATTGAACGCACTGGAAAAGCTGGGGGATACCGACGCATTCAACGCTAAATACGGTCTTGAGGAGAGTTCTCCTCTGGTGTACGCTATGGGCGACGGAAATCACTCCCTTGCAACGGCTAAGGAATTTTACGAGGAGCAGAAAAGAACAAATCCCGATAAGGATATGTCGAACGCTCCCTGCCGCTATGCTCTGGTTGAGATAGTAAATCTTCATTCCCCCGCGCTGGAGTTCGAGGCTATACACAGGATCGTTATGGGAGTAAATACCGAAAAGCTGCTGACTGAAATGGTGCTGGAGCTTGATCTTGCGGAAGATAGATCGGAGCAGAAGATAACCGTCGTCCGGGGCGGCAGACATAAGGATATGTATATTCACAATCCAAGTTCAAAGCTGACAGTCGGTTCTTTGCAGAATTTCCTCGATAAATACATAAAGGAAAACGGCGGCAGGGTGGATTATATCCATGGTGCGGAGGTTATCGGTGAGCTTTCCAAAAAGGATAATTCCATTGGTTTTCTGCTACCAGATATGGGAAAAAACGAGCTGTTCCCCACAGTTATCGCGGACGGTGCGCTGCCCAGAAAGACATTCTCAATGGGACATGCCGAGGACAAACGTTTTTACATTGAGGCAAGAAGAATTGACGGATAGTCGGGAGGCGTGTTATATGGCTTACAACGCAAAGGCGCAATGGTATCCAGAATTTGTAAAGCTTCAGGAAATGCTGAAAAAGCCTGAGAATATCAATGAGATAAAAAGCATTCTCATATATCTTCACAGTCAGCTTCATTCCTCTGATGTTTACGGAGCCGGACGGACATATTATGATGAAATTTCGGAGCAGATATGCAAAGAGAATTTTTCGGTGTGTCCCAGAAAAACCAATATGACCATAGCGTGGGACTTGTGGCATATAACCCGTATTGAGGACTTGACAACAAGCATTCTTCTTTGCCGCAGCGGTCAGGTTTTTGACGGTTATAAGGACAGGCTTAATGCAAGCGTGACCGACACGGGAAACTCTATGACAGATGACGAGATATTTGCATTAAGCGATGAGCTTTCCATAGACGGACTTTTTGAATACCGCAAAGAAGTGGGAAGAAAAACCAAGGGCTTTATTGAAGGTCTTACATTGGAGGAGCTGAAAAGGACTTTTCCCGAAAACGACGTGCAGAGAATAAAGTCCGAGGGCGGAGTGACCGAGCAGACAGAGGGTCTTATGTATTACTGGGGCAAGAAAAATGTCTCGGGAATAATTACAATGCCTATGACAAAGCATCAGATAATGCATCTCAACGATTGCGTTAAAATTATTGAGTGGTACAATAAGCGCCGTAAGTAAATGTGTTTTCGGCTTTATACCGTGTGATTTATAGAACAAGGGGAGAAAAGGTTTAAATGAAACTATCAATATTAAAGCTTGCCGCAGTTGTATGTACGGCGGCATTGACAGTCGGGTGCAGTCTGATGAAAGGCAGCTCCGACAGCAAAACAGTACAGCCCAATAAAGGTTTTGCTGTTGTAGACTGCGAAAGAATAAGCTACGAGGTCAATAAGGGCTGGAATAAATCGGTAAACAATGATGACGAAGACGGCTATCCTATGTATTGGGATCCTGTAACAGGCAGCGGATACGGATTACTTGCTATACGTTCTGACCGTGGCTTTTCCGCTGAGAAGGTCGTTGCTGAGGTAGATGAACAATATGAGAAAGAGTATTCCGCAAAGCATTTTGAGGATCTGTCGGACAAAATCACGAACGCTGACGGTGACGAGCTGAGATACATGATTTATGAAATGACAGTCGATGAAGTAGATATGATGGGTTGCTTGGTTTTCTGTGAGGAGAAAAACCTTGTGGTATATTATAAAGCGCAGAATGATGATGAAAAGGACCCCGAACTTTATATTGCCCCGCAGCTTAAAAAAATGGCGCTGAGCACCCGCTTCAAGGAACGTGAAAACAAAATGTCGGATAGCTGCTTTACACAGGAATTACAGAACATGAGGTTTGAATTTTCAGGCGATGATCTTACAGTTTACACGGACGGTGAGGAAAATTATCACAGAGGAAAATGCGAAATACTTCGCGGTATGGAGGCTGTGGACAGAGTTGATTCTATGAATTTATACTTTTATTCCAAAGAAGAACAGATAAACTCAATTAACGCGCAAAAGGCATTTTTTGATGATTACTATGCCGTGATCCTTAATACCGAACAAGCTGTGGAGAATGGCGAAAGCATTAAAGCAGAGCCTTCTCAGGAGGTTTATGTTGGTTTCTACGACGAGCAGACCGACAGCTTTGAAATGACAGACTGTAAAACCTTTTATTTCGGGGAATGGAAAAGGCAGACGGAAAACAGTTCCGATAATTCAGACGATAATAGCTGAAATAATTTCAGTTAAAATATATTAATGCAGTATAAGGAGTAATAAGCAATGATAATTTCAGAAGTAAAAAAAGAGCTTACAGATCACATAATCCCGTTCTGGAGCGGTTTGAGGGACGACGAAAACGGCGGATTTTACGGCTATATGGGCTACGATCTTACGTTGGATAAAAAGGCTGACAAGGGCGTGATCCTCCATTCTAGAATTTTGTGGTTTTACTCAAACGCATACCTTACCTTAAAGGACGACAGTCTGCTTGATTACGCCAAGCACGCTTACGAGTTCATAAAGGGTAAGTGCGTTGACTACGACAAGGGCGGAGTTTACTGGATGATGAATTACAAGGGCGAGCCTGTGGACGATATGAAGCATACATACAATATAGCTTTCGCAATTTATGCGCTTGCATGCTATTACAGAGCAAGTGGAGATAAGGACGCTCTTGCGCTGGCGTACAAGCTGTTTAACGATATTGAGGAAAATACTCTCGACGAGTACGGCTATCAGGAGGCTTTTGACAGAGAGTGGAATTTAGTATCCAACGACGCTCTGTCGGAAAACGGCTTGCAGGCTGACAAGACAATGAACGCTATTCTTCATCTTATCGAGGCTTATACCGAGCTTTATCTTGCGGACAAGAACGAAAAAGTCGCTGAAAGACTTAAATTCCAGCTTGGTCAGATGAGAGATATTGTTTATACTCCCGAGACAAATGCGCTTAAGGTCTTCTTTGATACTAAGTTTGATCTTGTGGGAGATATTCATTCCTACGGTCACGATATCGAGGCTACATGGCTTATGGACAGAGCCTGCGACATACTGGGAGAGGAAGAACTCAAAAAGGAATTTGCGGCAATGAACCTTAAGATATCCGACAATATCTATAATATTGCTCTTGAGGACGGCGCTCTCAACAACGAGCGTGAGAACGAGAAGATAGACCGCAAGAGAGTATGGTGGGTTCAGGCTGAGAGCGTGGTAGGCTTTATCAACGCATATCAGCACGGCGGAGACAAGAAGTTCCTTGAGGCGGCAAAGTCTGTATGGGAATACATCAAGTCCGACATTATCGATAAAAGGGAGGGATCTGAGTGGTATTCGGAGGTTTCCTTTGAGCATATCCCTCACGATTTCAAGGAGATCGTAGGCCCTTGGAAGTGCCCTTATCACAACGGAAGAATGTGTATGGAGGTAATCTCCAGAGGAGTTGACTTCTGATGTTTAAGTACGAAACACATTTGCACACTGCTGAGGCAAGCGCCTGCGCTTCGGCAAGCGGAGCAGAGCAGGCGAGACGTTACAAGGAGCTGGGCTACGACGGAATAATCGTCACGGACCACTTTTTTAACGGAAACACCGCCGTTACCAATTACCTTAACTGGGAGGAAAGAGTAAACCGTTACTGCAAGGGCTACGAGAACGCAAAGGCTGTGGGTGACGAGATAGGGCTGAAAGTATTTTTCGGCATTGAGTACTCATATTTCGGAACGGATCTTCTTACCTACGGCGTTGATAAGCAGTGGCTTTTAGAAAACGAAAATATATGCGACGTGAGCTTTTATCAGTATGCGGAAAGAGTACATCAAGCAGGCGGAATTCTTATCCATGCGCACCCGTTCAGAGAAGCGGAGTGGTATATACATGAGATAAAGCTTCTGCCCAAGTGGATAGACGGAATAGAGGTCTATAACAGCGGCAACGGCAAGGAAATTTACAATGACCGCGCCCAGTGGTATGCGGAGCAGTTCGGCTTTGTGCAGACAGGCGGCACTGACAATCATCACCTGAGTGTGGCTGCCGAGCGTATGAGCGGTATTGAGACGGATAAGGAGATCTGCTCCATAGAGGACTATATTGAAACAGTCAGAAACGGTAATTTGAAACCGATCATTCCCGAACGTAAAGCTGAGGGATAAGATTATATTACAAAATGAAAGGAAAATAATTATGAAAATCAAGAAAATTCTAGCTTGTACCCTTGCGCTGACAATGGGTATGGTAATGCTTACCTCCTGCGGAGATAAGGAAAACGAAAGCAGCGAGACCGCTGAAACGTCTTCTTCTGCGGAAGAAAATAATGAAAGCGGCGGAACCTCCGACATATCTCAGACCCACACCAACGATCCTATGACGGTTACCTCCGCTAAAGATCTGGTAGCGCAGATGAAAGTCGGCTGGAACTTAGGAAATACGCTGGACGCAACGGGAGGCTCAGGAATTGACGCAGAGACCTCATGGGGAAATGTGGCTACTGACAAGATAATGATCGATATGGTAAAGGCGGCAGGATTCAACGTTCTGAGAGTTCCGACTTCGTGGGGTACTCATCTTGAGGACGACTACACTATCGATCCCGAATGGCTGGACAGAGTACAGGAGGTTGTAAACTACGGCATTGACAACGATATGTTTGTGATCTTAAATACCCACCATGAGGAGTGGTATATGCCTACTCAGTCGGACGTTGAGGAGGATCTTGTTCAGCTTGAAGCTGTTTGGACACAGATAGCTGAACGCTTCAAGGGATATGACGAGCATCTTATTTTTGAGGGAGTTAACGAACCCCGTCTGAGAGGAGACGGTGCAGAATGGACAGGCACAGGTGAATCAAGAGAGATAGTCAATCAATATGCAAAGACCTTTGTTGAAACGGTAAGAGCTACAGGCGGAAACAATGCAGACCGCTGCCTTATGGTAACTCCTTATGCGGCGTCATCATCGGCTACGAATATGGAAGCGCTTGAAATTCCTGAGGACAGCGACAAGATAATCGTTTCAATACATGCATATCTGCCTTACTCGTTTGCGCTTGATACTCAGGGCACGGATGTTTATGATCCAAATGACAATTCGATAAACGAGCTTTTTGAAAACATCAAGGTATATTTTCTTGACAAAGACATTCCGGTTATCGTAGGAGAATTCGGTTCAGTAAATAAGGATAACATTGACGACAGAGTACAGTGCGTTACAGATTATCTGACAACCGCCAAGGAGTATGGAGTACCCTGTATCTGGTGGGACAACGGCGCAAGAGTAGGAAGCGGTGAGAATTTCGGACTGCTCAACAGAGCGGAATATGACTGGTTTTTCCCTGAGATCATTGAGGCTGTTCAAGGTGTTGTGGGTCAGTAATGTTCAATAAAACAGCCCTCGGTAAAAAAAAAAGCCGAGGGCTGTTTTTCAATAGTATTTATTGAAATAATAGCAATAAAAAAGCGATAGCCGAAACTATCGCTTTTAAGTAATTCTAAATAAGAATTATTACTGAGCTGTCCATGTATCCCAAGCTGGGCAAGAATCAACATCTGCAGTAGCTTCTGGATACTGACCTACAATGTTGTCAGAAGAAGTTTTTCTCCAGTGGCAGAAGAAAGCATCAGCATTGCTGTTAATTGTTGCACAGTTAACGTATACAATACCGGCTTCATTACCGTTATCGCCAAGTGCCTCATAAATAACCTTAGCAAGGTCTGTATCAGTACCGCCGGTTGCTGATGTTGCAGTGTAAGCTCCGCCGCCAGAGAAAGTACCATTGGAAATAACAGGTGTACCTGCAGTTTCCATGTCTGCAACATAAGTTGCAACTGCATTGTAAGCTGTCTTAGCATTTGCGTTAGCTGTCTTAAGTCTTGACTTCTTTACATAACCCATCATTGAAGGCACGAGGATAGCTGCGAGAACGCCGATAATCGCAATAACTACAACGAGCTCTACGAGGGTGAAGCCCTTCTTGTTAGATTTCTTCATAGAAAATCCCTCCATAATAAAATTAAAATATTAAAAGCACCACACAGCTGATGCGGTGAACTTTTCAGAATTATGTGTAAGAAAACCTTGAAGCTGATATTTCTTACTGTGTTATCATTATACAACTTTTAGTCTGAATTGTCAATAGTTTTTAATGAGATTTAACAATTTTGTACACTTTCACAAAATCCACATGTAAAGAATAGTGATAACGACAATATGTTAACAGAAAGAAACTTTTTATACATTTATTTGTAACAGTTTCCTTGCTACAAATAGTATTATAGCGTATATTTCTCCTTTTGTCAAGGGGGAAAATTGATTTTTGTTAATTTTGTATACATTATAATTTAATCTTGGACATATATAGTCCAAAAATGTAATTGTGCACAAATTGTTAACGGCAAGTAACTAAAAATGAACTATGTATAAGTCACAATACAATATTGGCGCATTGAAAAAGTGCAGAGACCGATGAACAGTCTCCGCACATAATTACGCCATTGTACCGCTGTCGGCAAGCTTCGGCGCCTGTGAGATGTCTCTTACAGCTTTTATAAGCGCCTTGACCTGCTGCGGCGTGTTGAATGCCGAGGGAGAAAATCTAACTACTCCCTGCTCCAGCGTTCCCAGAGTTGAGTGCGCTACGGCAGCGCATTGCAGTCCGCCGCGCAGTGCAAAGCCCTTGTCGCTGAGAAGTCCTGCAATTTCCTGTGAATTTGTATTTCCGATATTGAACGCTGTTATAGGGACGCGTGTGTATTCTCTGTCATAGATCTTTACACCGTCAATGTTTTCAATACCGCTTTCTAAAAGTCTGCACAATTCCTTTTCATGTGAGAATATTCTGTCAGTCGTTTTTGTGCGGACGAAATCGAGTCCGGCGCCTAAGCCGATAATTCCTGCCGTGTTAATACTTCCGCTTTCCATTTTTTCCGGCATAAACGGCGTTTGGGCAAGCTCGGAGGAGGTTGCTCCCGTTCCGCCCTCGATTATAGTGGAGAGTGAATACTGACCGTCCGAAATCAGCAAACCTGTTCCCGAGGGACCGTACAGCGCCTTGTGACCCGCCGTACAGAGGAAATTAAATCCGTCGGACATCTTAAGGTTCAGTACGCCGCAAGCCTGTGCGCCGTCAGCTATAAAGCATATTCCTTTGCGCCTGCAAAGCTCTGCGATCTCCTTGTAGGGGAGTATTCTGCCCGTTACGTTGGAGGCTATTATACAGCATATGCATACAGTATCGTGACGTATAAGCCGTTTAAATTCCTCTATTGTGCGGTCGTCGTCATCGTAAATTTTTGCTACCGAGCAGCTTACGCCCCTAGTTTTTGCAAGCGAATAGACAGGGCGGGCACATGCGTTGTGCTCATATCCTGAGATAATAATGTGTCCTCCGTACTGTGCAATACCTTTGATAGCCATATTCAGAGCAAAGGTACAGTTAGGGGTGAAAGCAACGTTTTCTGGCTGCGCTCCGAAGAATTCTCCGCATGCTTTACGCACTCTGTAAACCTGTCCTGCAGTTGCAACAGACAGACGGTGTCCGCTTCTGCCTGGATTTCCGCCGTACTTTGCCATAGCAATACCAACAGCTCTGCGGACATTTTCAGGCTTTGGAAAGGAGGTTGCGGAGTTGTCAAAATTAATAAGTCCGCCTGAGCTTAACTGTTTCATCGGCATTAACCTCCCATAGCGCGTGAACGCAGTACACCCTTATAGGGCAGAGAATTTTTATCAAGCTGGGCGGTGATGAAATCGGGGTTATCTCTGACATGAAGCGAGTATCCGCAGCCGCTTCCGAGGTTTTTGGGAGTCCTCACTACCTCGCAGAAATATCCCAGTCCGTTAAGCAAATCCTTAGCCTTCATGGCGTAGGTTATAGAAGTCATAGCAATATAAGTCTTTTCATTTTTTTCCATATCTGTACCGCCTTTCTTTTGTACGTTTGAGCCGACATATGTATCGGCTCAGTTCATTATATGCCGCAGGAGCAAGGCAGGTGAAAAGAGAAAAACCGCACATAAAGTGCGGTCTCTCCCTGAAGTAAAAGAATATGAAAAAATATGAAGAAAACTTAATTAATATCCGAAACCGTAGCTTCCGAACGGATTGCTGTAACCGTAATTATCATATCCGTTGCTGTAATTGTTTTCCTGCTGATCTTCGGTCTCTGTTTCCTCTTCTGCTGCCGATTCGCCCAGAACCACGTCTACATCAAGCTTTTTACCGTTTCGGTATATGGTAAGCGTTACTGTTTCGCCTACCTCACATTTATTTTTTATATCATTAAGCTCGCTGATAGAGCTTATCATTGTGTCATTGATAGCAATAATAATATCGTTCTGCTGGATACCTGCCTTTTCTGCACCGCTGCCCTCGGTAACATATGTTACAAGGAAGCCCTGAGGAATTCCGTAGTAGCTTGAATATGAGCTTGTGACATCGGTTCCCGTAATGCCGAGACTGGGTCTGCCCGTGACATAGCCGTTTTCCATCAGATCCTTTATTATAGGGAGAGCTTCGTCTATAGGTATTGCAAATCCGAGACCCTCAGCCACGGAGGAAGAAACCTTTGCAGAGGTGATACCAATGACTTGTCCGTATGCGTTGATAAGCGGTCCGCCTGAGTTACCGTTGTTTACAGCGGCGTCTGTCTGCATGAGGTTCATTGTTCTGTCCTCGACTGTAATTGTTCTGTCCTTAGCTGAAATAATACCTGCCGTTACCGAGTTTGCAAGATCAAGCCCCAAAGGATTTCCGATAACGATTGAAAGCTCGCCTACCTGTACGTCGGCGGAGTTTCCGATCTCAGCAGGGGTAAGTCCTGTTTTGTCTATTTTAAGAACCGCAAGGTCTGTCTGCTCGTCGCTGCCTACCTTTTCAGCGGTAAATGTAAGATTATCCTCCATATCGGAAGCGCTGTCGGAAACATCTCCGTAGCTGCTGGGGAGTACGACTGAAATTGACTGAGCTCCGCTGATAACGTGAGCGTTGGTGATAATATAGCCGTCCTCGCTGAGAATTACGCCCGAGCCTGTGCTTACACCGCTGGATGTAATGCAGGAAATTCCTACAACAGACGGTGAAACCTTTTCGACTATCTCAGGAATGGAAAGTGCGTCCGCAGGAGCTGCCGCCTGAACAATAGTAGGAAGGTTGCTTCTGTCAACAGTGGATTTGACGTCCGACGAAGTATCTTCGTTTTGCTTTGTATTTACGCTTCCGTCTGAATTTGACGTACCCACAACGTTCTTGCCTGTAATAAGAGTATATCCGACAATGGACGTAGTACCGATAGCGGCTACGCAAAGAACTGCAATAACGCCTGTCAAAATTCTCTTACCAATGGTTTTTCTTGGCTTGCCCGGATTATAAGAATACTCATTCATGTTTCCGTTATTAGCATACTGCTGCTGATTGTAGCTGTATGAATTATACTGCTGCTGAGCATTCTGCTGTTCGTTATTGATCCTCTGCCCCGTATAAGGATCAAAATTGTTTTTATTGTTTAAATCGTTGTTGTAATCATTCATAATGAATACCTCCTGTATGTAACTGCTGTTGCGGTTGTCTTTGTTTGTTATAATTATATTATAACTCTTTATGTGATAAATGTATGATAAATTCAGAAAGTTTTAATGTTTTTATATTGCTTTTTTTCTCACATTACAGTTACATTTTTCACGAAATCTCACATAACATAAAAAGAACAGACCCCGAAAGGTCTGTTCCTGAATTTTTAGATATAGATTACTCTGTAGGAGTATCGGAAATGCTTTCGTTAGCTTCCTTGATGAGGTAGTCAACAGCCTTCTCGTTCTCGGCTACGCAAGCTGTCCATGTTGTAGCTCCGCCGCCAGTGATCATTGTAGCCTGGTTAACTGTAGTCATCGTTGTTTCAAGCTCAGCAGATACGCCGTGCTGGAAGTCGTAAACAGGGTTTGTATTAACGAGCTCGTAGATCTCCTGTCTCATAGCGATCATATCGTCATTCCACAGGTACTCTTCCTTGAGCTGCTTTTCAGTAATGTCAGAAGCTTCAGCGTTGCAAACCTTGAGGCAGTTCATATATGCTGCAAAACCCTCCGGATTAGGAGCGTTCTTGCAGAGATGATAGCCCTCAACTCTTGCTGATACATAATATGTATCGGAGTCGTCCATTCTAGGCATTGGGCAGAACATGATCTCACCTGCTTCAACGTCGCCGATGATCTTAGTATTTGCAGGAGCGTCCTCAATAGCCCACAGACCAACAGGGATAAAGAGCGTCAGATAGGATCCGAGGCCTTCACCTGTCGTACCGTCTCCTCTTGTGCTCCAGTTGTTGCTTGAACGGTCAAATACGACTTCGTTCTTCTGCAGCTCGTACATAAGCTCCTGAACCTTTGTAACCTGAGGATTGCTCATGTTGTTAACAAGCAGTCCGTCCTCGATACCGATAAGCGGAACGCCGCAGGTATCGTTAAGAGCCTGACCGTACCAGTAGCCGTCAAGAGCGTACTTGTCAGCGTCAGCGTCGGTGAAGTCAAGACACATCTCTGTGAACTTGCTCCATGTCCATTCGTCGTTGTAGTACAGCTCGGCAGGATCGTCATAGCCGTTGTCCTCAATAGTCTTGGTGTTGTATATGCATACGAAGTTAGGTGCAGACTGGATAGCTGCAACATAGTGACCGCCGTTAAAGATGAATGCGTCGTTTGTAGTCTTTACATCTGCCCAGAGATCAGAATCAAAGTCAATGTAATCATCAATAGGCTCGAACATTGCCTTGATAGCGCCCTTGGGGAAACCGTCCATATCAGAAGCGGGGAAGAAGTCAGGAGAATCGTTAGCCATTACTGCCTTAGCAAGATCGGTATATCTGTTATCCCATGTGGTCTGAACAAACTCGATCTCTCCTTCGTATTTTGTTCTGAACAGCTCAAGTCCGGGAGGAACAACCTGTCCGTCGCTTGGGTTAATGTCATAGTGAGCCAGCCACTTGATAGTTTTGTTTTCAAGTTCAATGTCTTCAAGCTGACTTCCAATGTCGTCGATCTTAGCCTTGTCATCTTCGTCAAGGTCAATAACATTAGCCTTTGATGTGGAATCATCGTCAGAAGCGGAGTTACCGCATGCAGCAAGACCGCAGCAAAGCGTCAGAGCGCAAATGCCTGCCAATAATCTCTTTGTAATTTTCATAGTTAATAATAACCTCCTTGAGAATAGACGAGCGTTTTCTTACCCTAAAACGCACTGTCATAATACGAATGTTAATTCTTCGTCCAATATAATAATAACAAAAACTCAAAAAATAGTCAATCAGCATTTTGCAATATAAATCATTTGATTTTTTGTTGAATGTGACAAATGAGTGAAAAATATAACAAAGAATACGTTTTCAGAAAACGGTTTCGCAAGGAGTGTAAATTATATTCATAAAAAATTTACATATTCGAATGGTCATATGCGGAGAAAAGCATTCATCAATCTGTTAGGGTCCGAAGATCCTCTGCCGAAAGACTAGGCTGAAAGGCCAGATTTATACCTAACGCAATGTATTCTGCTGCATTTTTCACCAGCTTATCCACATCTCTGGGAGTAACTGTGAGACCTTTTGTTCCCCGGGGAGCAGTCTGACCGAACATTTTCTCAGCCGCAGTGGAAAGATCTATAACTGTGGGAACCCCCACTGCTATACATGTCACACCAAGAGTTGCACGAGAAAGCTCCTTTCGGGCATTTTCCACTCCGCTTCCGGGAGAGATACCCGTATTGCATAGCTGTACAGTACAGCCGATATGCTCAGGCTCGGAGCAGGCAAGGGCATCTACCGCAACAACTATCTCTGGGGAAATTCTGTCAGTCACAGCCTTGACTTGTTCGCTTGCCTCTACTCCCGTCTGCCCCAGAACTCCTGTTTCAATAACAGAAAGCTCGGTCAGATCGCTGCTGTCTATCTCGTTAGCGTACATTTTAATGTGACGTGTAGCAAAGATTTTCTCTGCACACAGAGGACCTATTGCATCAGGCGTTATTGCTCTGTTGCCAAGTCCTGCCACAAGGACGCTTCCGGCATTTTCTCCAAGCTTTTTTATCTGTTGGGCTATTATACCCGCACGCTTATCAAAGTGAGGAGAAAATTTGTCCAGTGAGCCGTCAAGAGCCTTGAGAGTAATATATCTTCCCTTTGGCTTCCCGATGACATGTGCGGCTTCGTCTGTGTTTATGGTTATGTCGGTGATCTCAAACTGAGATTCCTCGTCAATGGATATTTGTCGGTCAATACCCTCGATGTCCTGTGTTAAGGACATTTGCCTTGCCGATTCAACGGCCAGATCTGTTCTGATACTCATAAATATACCTCCTGCGCAATGTCTTTGTGGAAATGCACAAAACAAACTTATAAAAAGGTGTGATTTTTTTTTCAAAAAAGGCTTGCAATTTCTGCGGGAATGTGGTAGAATAATTTACAAGACTTGTTTAAATGGTTATCTGCATTTCCTCTCAGTCTGCGGATAGCTTATCCAAATAAGTGCAAATTTATTCACTATGATGAGGGAGGTGTCTGTATGCCAAACATTAAGTCTGCTAAGAAGAGAGTTAAGGTTATCAATACAAAGACAATGAGAAACAAGGCGATCAAGTCTGATCTTAAGACTGCTTTAAAGAAGGCTGACGCTGCTGTTGCAGAGAACGCTGCCGACAAGGAGCAGGTTGTTAGAACTGCTATCAAGAAGGTCGATATGGCTTGCGCAAAGGGTATTCTTCATAAGAATAACGCTTCCAGAAAGAAGTCTCAGCTTGCTAAGAAGCTTGGCTAATAACCGTTTTGGAATATAAAAGAGCTGTCCGTCAAGGCAGCTTTTTTTATTGACGATTTTATACAGCCTCCAATTAAAAACCGCACATTTATGTGCAAATGTGCGGTCCTGTATTTATTGTTGATCTGCGAGAAACGCCTCTGTGTCAAGTGGATAGCACTTGAGGTCCGGCATTTCGTCCAAGGTAAGAACTCTTTCGCTGTTGTAGATTTTCTCCCACATTTCAAATGTGGTGTACTGGTCTGAAAGCTGCATATCCTTAAGAGTAAACTCACCGTTCCAAGTGGAGAACCACGCCCAGCGAGATCCGTCATTAAAAGCTGCGTCGGGGTCAAACAGGGCGCCGTTTTCAGTCATAGCAATGATCTTGCTGTCTGTCGGAGAGCATTGTTTCATAAGGTCGTAGTATTCTTTCTGCGATGAACTGTCATGCTCGTCGGGATAAACATCGTATCCTATAATATCCACATATTCGTCGCCGGGATACCATTCAGGATTTTGTGCGTTCCATACCCATATAAGATTATCAAGTCCGTATTCGTTGGTGAACTTGTCATACATAAGCTTCCAAAGCTCGAGATATGCGTCGCGTCCGCCCGAACCCCACCAGAACCATGGATTGTTCCATTTGGGATCTCCGGCAGCCTCGTGCAGAGGTCTCCAGAGAATAGGAACATCTGCATCCGCAATTATTTTAAGCTGTTCAGCCATATGGTCAAGGTCCGCGATAATAGCATCATATCCTGCCTGATCCTCGCCGCTCATAGCTTTGCCGAGATCAAAGCTTACGCTGTCGCTGTAAAATCCGCTCCACCATGCCTCACCGTTAGCTTCAAGGTAATCGTACGGAGCCAGCCAGTGCCAGCAAAGCGAAACTATGCCGTTTTCGTTGGTATACCAGTCGATAGCCTGTATAGGGACCATATCTCCGCCGCCCGCGTCGTGAGAAATAGCAGAAAGAGAAAGGTTGCCTACATCGAGACCGAGGATAACAGGGGTCTTGCCCAGATTTTTGTCGATCTCCTTAAATTCACGGCTTTCCTTGCCGTCGTTGTTGCCGGAATACTGACCTGAGATAGTGTATTTTCCGTAAACATCTGTAAGGAAGTTGTAAAGCCGCTTTGTTCTGTCGGAAGCGTTGGGATTGCTCAGTTCGCTTGTTACCTCATACTGTGAAAGATCCAGTGCAGGAGCCGGTACAATTTTTATGCTGTCAACGTAAATATGTCCCTCGTCCGCTCTGATGCCGACCGTGTGCGTGCCCTCGTCGATAAGTACATTTTCAGCGGTATTTTCTCCGAATGACGTTGTTACGGACTTAAATGCTGTATTGGCATTTCCGTCAACAGTGATAAGGTTAGAATGCCCCTCGGAATCGCCTGCCATTGTAATTACAATATTATAGCTGCCCTTTGCGGGAAATTCAACTTCAAATTCAACCTCGTCGCCCTCTGTCGCAACGGAAACAAAGCCGTCGCCTGAAAATTCTCCTAAAAAGTTCTGACTGAGGACTGCGGCGTTTCCGTCAAGCGTGCCGCTTTCGGCTTCACACTCGAAAACAAAATCCTCCGGTACGTCATAATCGTTTGTAACGTCGGAAAGGTCCAGATTTCCTATGCTTTCAACCACGGGCTCAGAGGACTTTTCAGCCTGAGAGCTTTCCGCGTCCGAACTTGATTTTGACGAACTGTCGGAAGAACCCGCACAGCCGACAGCGGACATTGTCATAATGAATGCCAGACAGCCTGCAAACGTTCTTTTCATAAATCTGTTCATTAAGATTTTCTCCTTTTTAATATTTGAATTTGCGGCAGAAATGTTCAAATTTTTATATTTCGCCTGTCTGCTTTATAATACAATATAATGATACCACATAAATTAGTTTTGTCAATACGCTGAAATGATGTTTAACAGCAAGTTCAAATTTGATAACGATTAAGGTTAATATTGTAATAAAACAATTCAAATTTTAGCCTCTTAAAAAGGTTGTGTATACCCAGCGCGTGAATTTTCTCGGCAGGACAAAAAGTCCGAGTTGCAAGGCGCAGGGCATAAAGAAATCCCGAAAGCTTGTATATCCAGACAGAAAAATTATCCAGCGTACCTTTATAAAAGCCTTTGTGAGTCTCCAGCTTTTGCGAATTTCAGGAGTTTTTTCGTCCACACGGTACTTGACAAGTACTTCAGGAATATTCTGCCCCTTTGCTCCTGCCGCCAGCATTCGAGCGGCAAATTCATAATCCTCGCACAGCTTTAAGTCGGAATATCCGCCGATCTTCAAAGCAAAGCTCTTGCGGAACGCCACAGACTGACGGTTAAATGGATTTCTCCGCTTGGCGTAAGCATCTATATCCTTATGAATAATAGGGACTTTTTTGACAGAAACAGAGCTTTCCGTTTTATCGTCAAATTCCTCGACATATGTACCGATAATGTCCAGCTTAGGCTTGACTGCAAAGAGCAGCATTTGTTTTAAACAACGATTGGGCAGCGAAATATCATCGCTGTCCATGCGTACGATATAATCGCATTTACAGGCGTCGATACCTGCGTTAAGAGCTCGCCCCGGACCGACGTTCTCATCTATCCTTACTATTTGGAAAATATTTTTAAACTCGTTTTCAAAGGATTTTACAATTATATTAAGCTCGTTTGTAAGCTTTCCGTCGCACACAAGCACAAAGTCTGACGGTGGATAGGACTGCATAAGCATAGATTCCAGACTTTCGTTGAGATTTTCGGGAAGTTCCCTGTCATAAACGGACATAAGCACGCTGTATTCAGGCAGAGTATATCTGCCAACACGTTTTACCACCGGAAAATCCCCCCTGACATTGCCGACGGAGCGGCATAATTACTCACATTAATTTTATCATAATCCTGAACGCTTGTCAATGAAATTTTACAAAATACACAAAAATCCAACTCATATATGTCCTTGTCTGACAAAACATGACAATAAAATCGTGCAAAGATGCAAGAGAATATTTTAACAAACTGTAAAATCAGAAAAAAACATTTTGCTGTGCTTGACAAAAATATCTTTAAATGTTATAATATTAAAGTTGAATGCGCCAGTAGCTCAGCTGGATAGAGTGACTGGCTACGAACCAGTAGGTCGGGGGTTCGAGTCCCTCCTGGCGCACCATATTGGTGAGACCAAATGGATGCTCACCTCAAAAAGCCCGTATTATCGCGGCA